>CAZKAU010000001.1:0-28708 GCA_964551065.1 Candidatus Woesearchaeota archaeon
CTTTTGCTTTTTACCTTGTTAAGTTTCTCAACTAATCTCTCTGTGGGTAATCCATTATCATCCGTTCCAAAAGGGTAGAATACCGAAGCTCCTCTTGAAGAGAGGAACATTCTTCTGAACCTTGCGAAGAAATCTTGTTGTGAATATGAGAAGGCGTGTCCTATGTGCATTCTTCCCGAAAGTGTTGGAGGAGGAGTATCTATAGAATAATCTTCTTTGCTTTTATGATGGTATTTGTAAAGATTTTCTTCATTCCAGAATTTTTTCCATTTAGATTCTATCTCTTTAAAGCCAAATTTCTGCTTTGCCATAGTAATTCATACTAAAGAAACTTTTAAAAATTATCTGTATCTAGGTTATTTATGGCACAAGACAGTTCGATCAATCTTCCGTCAGGATATGGCGGATTAGTAAGGTTCAAAGAAGAGTATGCTAGCTTGTTTAATCTGAAGCCAATGCATGTGGTTTTCTTTTTGATTATGCTTGTTGGATTGAGGGTAGCTCTTGGTCTTATATTCAAGGCTTAAACAATTTTAGAAAATGTTTCCAAATTTAGATCCTAAGAAAATGAATGCTTTAATGAAGCAGATGGGCATGGCTCAGACAGAGATTGATGCTTCAAGAGTTATTATTGAGAAAAATGATGGTGGAAAGCTAGTTATCGATAATCCTTCTGTGGTGAAGATAAGAATGCAGGGACAAGAGTCTTTCCAGATTTCAGGACATGCGGAGGAAGTTGAAGGTTCTGGGTTTGAAAGTGGGATTTCTGAAGAAGATGTCAAGGCAGTTATGGAAAAAACAGGTGTTTCTGAAGAAAAAGCCAGAGAATCTTTGGAAAAAACAGGCGATTTGGCTGAAGCAATTTTGGAATTATCCTAATACTTTATTTGTAATGTAATCTTTGGATTTTATTATTATATAATGGTTATAATAGGAAAAATATAAAAAGACCGCTTTATTAATAACTCTTAGTTCTATTTAAAAATGGAAGAGATAATTGAGGAAAAGATTAGGGCTGACCATCTCCTTTATGTGAGTTTGAAGTATACCAAGACGTGCGACGTAATTGTTAATCTGCTTCTTAGATGGAGAAGGATGATTGAAGCGAGCATAGATGAGATTTTAAAACATAATCACTCGAAATCCAAAAAGAAAGGTGAAATTCCTGCGAGCCCTCTTGCAAAAGATGAAGAAGTTAGGAAACTTTTCAAAACAGACAAGAATTTTTTGGATGTTGTTGAACTTTATGAGATGCTCAGAAAAATTGAAGACCTTCGAAAAGAGAGAATCGGAGAGTTTAGAAAAAATGTTACCCTTAGGGTAATGTATAAGGGGGAAGAGATTAACATAAATCTTGATAAATTAAAAGAGTATGCTGCTATGTTGGAAAAATTTATAAGCACTACTAAACAATTTCTTTCTAAGTAAAATAATTTTACTGGTTAAATTTACGGCCTATAAAAGGTAAAATGAAAAAGTTTATCGTTATAACCTCAGGGAAAGGGGGCGTTGGAAAAACAACAACTGCTATTAACCTTGGTGCTGCCATAAATCATTTTGGCGGAGATGTTTTGATAATTGATGCAAATCTTTCAACCCCTAATGTAGGAATTCATCTTAATTCTCCAGAAGTTCCCGTGAATCTTAATCATGTTCTTTTGAAGAAGGCTGACCCTTATGAAGCGGTTTATGAGCATGAGTCAGGAATGAAGATCATGCCGTCCTCTCTTTCAGTCAAAGAACTTAAGAAAATCAAGACTGACAAGATTCAAGCATTCAAAGAGGAGTTTAAGAAGATTGCAGATTATGTTATTGTTGACAGTTCGGCAGGGCTTGGTGATGAGGCACTTTCAGTTATTGAAATGGCTGATGAGTTGATTATTGTCACAAATCCCGAAATTGCAGCTATCACTGATGCTCTAAAAACAATAAAACTTGCAGAGCATATGAAAATTCCTGTTCTCGGAGTTATTGTTACAAGGGTAAGAAAAGATATGATAGAAATGCAACCAGGAACAGTTAAGGAAATGTTGGAAGTTCCAATATTGGGAATGGTTCCAGAAGATTTAGTTGTAAAACAAGCACTGAACGAGAAAGATGCTGTTGTTCACACTCATCCTTGGAGTAAACCTGCAAGGGCTTACAAAGAAATCGGAGCAAGAATAATGGATGTTGATTATGATTCCAGAAGAGACAAGAGAAGCTTGCTTGATTTGCTTTTTACCAAAAGAAGAGAGTTGTATGAAAAGTACCGGAAATAATTTTTAATATGGATTCCGAGTTAAGTGATTTTATTGCAGATACAAAAAAACATTATAACGAAGGAGTTAAGCCTCTCATTGAAGACGAATTTTATCAAGTTGCTGGTTTTGAACTTGCAAATATAAACTTTCTTTTAAGAGATCTTGCACCTAAACTCAGAAATTACCACTCAGGAGATCTTTTTATGGCTGCTTCAAGGATGTTGGAGAGAGATTTGAGGGAAGGAACGGATAAACCCTCTACGAGATTGTTTGAAGCTTATCTTTCTCAGGTTGGATTGGCTATAGAATCAGGAAATACTTTTAGCTAATTACCCAATTCTGCTTCCTAATTCAATATCTTCATCAGGTTGAAGCAAGGAGACTTTACTGTGGTCTTCGGTTGAAGCTGCGAGAAGCATTCCCTGACTCTCAATTCCCTTAAGCATTCTGGGTTTTAGATTTGAGAAATAAATTATTTTTCTTCCTTCTAATTTTTCTTTTGAATAGAATTCCTTAAGTCCTGCACAGATTGTTCTCTTTCCAATTTCAGGACCAACATCTAAATTTAATTTGTAAAGTTTGTCTGCGTTTGGAATGTCTTCGACTTTTTCAATCTTAGCTACTCTTATGTCGAGTTTCATCCATTCATCAAAATTTACGTGTGCTATATTTTCGGGTGTTTCTTTTTCCATTTTGTTTAATTTTTTTCCTCAATCTTTTCAAATAAAATCTTACCTTTTTTAATTTTGTCTTTTCCAGCTTTTAAGGGAGTTTCAATATCCTTTAGATTTTTTATTTCAAATCCAAATTGATTTGCAATTTCTTCTGATGTTTTTGGAATGAAAGGCCAAAGTATAATTGCACTTGCTTTTATTGAATCTGCAAGTTCATATAAAACTTCTGAATCATGTGTTTCCCAAGGTTTCTTGCTTTGCACATATTCATTACACTTATCTATGAAAGCGAAAATTTCATTCAACGCTTTGTCAAATTCAAATTTTTTCATTTTGGATTTTACTGAAGAAACTTTCAGTTTTTTGATTAGTTTGTTTTCAGTTTTCTTTATTCCGTATTTTTCTGCAAGTCCTGCAACACGCCTTGCAAGATTTCCGAGTTTGTCCGCAAGTTCATTGTTGTGTCTTGCGATTAAATCTTTTTCAGAGAAATCTCCATCTTCTCCTTCGGCAAAAGGGAATTGCCTGCAAACAAAATATCTAATAGCATCTGCGCCGTATTTTTCAACAAGAACTTTTGGAGAGATTACATTTCCAAGAGACTTTGAAATTTTCTGTCCGTTGAAAGTTAGGAATCCGTGAACAAAAACTGTTTTCGGAAGTTTGTATCCTGCTGATTTTAGAAATGCGGGCCAGTAAACTGTGTGAAACCATGAATTGTCTTTTCCTAAAAGATGAACTGATGCAGGCCAGTATTCATGGTCTTTTCCAGAACCAGTTAGGTAATTGAAGAGAGCATCGAACCAAACATAAGTTATGTGTTTTTTGTCAAGAGGGAAAGGTATTCCCCAGTCAAAGCTTGTTCTTGAAATACTCAAATCTTTTAGACCCTCTTTTACACGATTTCTTATTTCGTTCCTTCTTGCTTCTGGGAGGATAAATTCAGGATGTTTTTCATATAATTCCAAAAGGAATTTTTCGTATTTACTCAATCTGAAAAAATAGCTTGGCTCTTTAAGAATTTCAACAGGTCTTTTATGAATTGGACACTCGCCATTTACAAGGTCTTTTTCTGTGTAGTAAGCTTCACAGCCAGTGCAATAAAATCCTTCATATTCTCCAAGATAGATGTCTCCATTTTTATCACATTTCTTTATTGCCTCTTGAACGAGTTTTTCGTGGTCCTTGTCTGTTGTTCTTATGAATCGGTCAGGCTCTATATTCAAGGATTTCCAAGCTTCTTGAAATTTCTTTGCAAGTTCATCGACAAATTCTCTTGGATTTTTTCCGACTTTCTCTGCAGTTTCCTGTATTTTTTTTCCATGCTCGTCAACACCTGTAAGGAATCTAACATCATCTCCGATAAGCTTATGCCATCGGGATATGACATCTGCAACTATCTTTTGATATGCATGACCTATATGAGGCTCTGCATTTGGATAGTCTATTGCTGTTGTAACATAAAATTTTACCATTCTAGTTCATAGATTGAACGTATAAAAATCTAACGAAGTAGATGGTTTTTAGAAATGTTTTTATACGATAAAAGATTTTTCTTTATATGCAGCTTAACATAACTCTTCTTAGCATTGTTCTGGTAATAATTGCTATCTGGGTTCTTTTGGAAACTAAGAGGTTTAAACACAAAATGGTGGCTATTTTCATAATAATCGTTATTCTGTTTACTTATTTTAGCTTTAGCGTTGCATTAAGCGGAAAGAAGTTGGATTTATCCACTGTTGACGGAATAAGTCAGGCAGGTGCTGTTTATTTTTCCTGGTTGGGTTCTGTATTTACTAATGTTAAGACAATTACAGCTAATGCTGTGAAAATGAACTGGGGTGTTGTAAATGAGAACACCACTTTCAATGAGACCCTTTATCCCACAAATTCTTCTGGCTAGGAAATAGATACTGTGAAATATGTTTTCTATTAGCAAAATTTAAAAAGTGTTTTTCCTTCAGTATTCCATGGCTGAAAAGAGAGGGAGAAAGAAAACTTCTGCTAAGTCTGCTCCTAAAAGAAAATCAACTTCGAAGAAATCTTCTAAACCTACTGTTAAGCGAGCGAGCTCGAGACCTGTGAGGGCTACAGCATCCAAGGCCAGAGCTCAGAGAAAGGCTCCTGCGAAGAAGGAGCAGATTAATCCTACAAAGACAAATCTTAGAATTGTTGTGAATAATTTTATACTCTTCTTTATTATGTTCCTTTTGTCTTTGGTGTTCACTCAGGTATTTTCAAACTTGTTTGTAGTTAACTTATTTTCAGTTTTGGCTATAATCTTTGCTTTCATAAGTGTAGCCTTTTTGGTAGCCTTGTTGGTTTTTGTTTTCCTCAAGCTTTTTAGAGAAAGATAAGTATACTTTTGATTCCTTAAATTTATTAACTATAAGTGATATTTTTATTTTATGAAAAAAGGAGTTTTGTTTTCGGTAGTCTTTGTTCTTATTCTTGCTTCAATCTTTTCCGTGTTTCAGATTACAGGTTATGTTACTGTTTCTGTAAGTTCTCTAAATGGTTCCGTTCAGAAAATTTCTGATTCTGTTTACACTAATATTCAGGCTAACGGAAGTACAGATGTTTTGATTAAGGTTTCTCCCGGAAAGAAGAAAGTTAGAGTGGGATTTCTTACATTTAGCTCAGGATATTTCAATAAGACTGAAGCCGAAAACGAGGTTAAGGCAGATGTCAAGGGCAAGGTTTCTTATTCAAAAGATGGACTTATTTATGCTAGAATTAATTCCTCCGATCTTGCAAAAATAGAAAATAGCAATAATGTAGGATCTGTAACTCCTGAAAGAGTTTTCCATGTAGATTCCCAGGACCCTACTTCTCAGATTAATGTTACTGCTGTTCAAAGTATAATTTATGATGGAGAAAATCTTACCGGAACGGGGCAGACTGTTTGTGTTATAGATACGGGGATTGATTACAATAATGCTAATTTCGGAAGCTGTTATGGGGACAATAATGTTTCCTCTGGATGTAAGATTATAGGAGGATACAATTTCATAAACAATAGCCCTTACCCTCTAGATGATAATGGGCATGGAACCCATGTTGCAGGAATAATTGCCGCTTCAGGTTCTTTGACAGGAGTTGCACCTGGTGTTAAGATTGTTTCAATAAAAGTTTGTGATTCTTCCGGGTCTTGCAGTGAATCAAATATTCAAAAGGGAATTGATTGGTGCGTTAATAATGCAAGCAAATTCAACATAACTGTTATTAGTATGAGTCTTGGAACTCCTCAGCTTTATTCGGGCTATTGCAATTCTGACCCCTTAGCCCCTTCTATTAATTCGGCTGTTGCAGAAAATATCTCTTTTGTTGTGGCTTCAGGAAATGATGGAAATACCACCGCTATGTCCTCACCAGCATGTGTTCAGAATGCGACTTCGGTTGGAGATACTTACGTTCAAGATTATTCAGGAACTTTCTCCTGGGGGAGTCCTGTTGTTTGTTCAGATACAAATCCTGTTCAAAATCAAATAGTTTGTCACAGTAATAGAGATTCAGCATTAGACCTTCTCGCTCCCGGAGCGTTGATAAATTCAACCTGGTTAAATAGCGGATATCAACTTGAAGGCGGGACTTCAATGGCTGCGCCTCATGTTTCAGGGGCTATTGCTATACTTAAACAGTATTATGCCCTGAACAATAAAATTCTCAATTCTAGTCAAGCAGAGCAAGCATTAAATTATACGGGCACTCCGACTTATGATTCTTTGAGTGGGTTGACTTTTCCAAGGATTAATGTTTATTCTGCCTTATTTTATCTGGATAAAGATTCCCCGGTTGTTAGTTTAGATTTTCCTCTGAATAATTCGATTATTCCTGAATCAAATCAAACTTTTGAGTGTAATTCTACGGACCTTCTTTTGAATAATGTAACTTTGAAAATTTGGAATTCAACGGGCGTTTATTATAATGCTTCTGAAAATTCCGGTGGTCAGAGTAATTCAAGTTCGTTTAATGTGAGTATGGTTTATGGAAAATATTTCTGGAATTGTTTCTATGGAGATTCTCAGAATAATACTGGATTTTCATACAGTAATTATACCTTGATGGTTTCGCCCGGAGTGATATACTTAAGTCCAGAGAATAACACATACTCTAATCAAAACGAGACTTTCTTGTGCAATTCGACATATTTCGCTTCAGGTGTAAATCTTTCCAATGTTACTTTTGATATTTTCAATTCAAGCGCTCTTTTGCATAATGAGACTGTAAATGTTTCAGGTTCTTCAAATTTGACTTCTTTCAATTATAATTTTACAAAAGAAGGAAATTATATTTGGAGATGCTATTTTTATTCCAATGACAGTAATATCACTTTTTCAGATAATTATACTTTTATTTACGATTTAACTTCTCCAAGAGTTAATCTTTCTCTTCCTGTGAATAACACTGTTTTGGATGGAGGTACGCAGGCAGTTTCTTTTGCTTACAATTCAACAGACAATTATGCCTTGCAAAAATGCAGTTTAGAACTTAATGGCCAGAATGTTTCTTTGGACTCTAATTTAACTTCAGGAGAGAATAATTTTAGTTATTCTGTTTCTCCTGGAACTTACTTGTGGAATGTTAACTGTAGTGATTTTGCGGGAAATTTTAACTCCAGCCAATCAAGGGTGCTTACCGTGAATGAGGTCCAATCTTCTCCCTCTTCATCGTCTCCTTCTTCGCCTTCTGTTCCAGTAACGAGTCCAGGAGTTTCTTCTTATGTTCAAGATAATATCTCTCAGGGTTATTCTGTAGTGCTAGTTCCCGGAGCTGAGAAGTCATTTGTTTTATCCGGAGAAAATCATATTTTATCTGTAAATAGTATTTCGGGACCAAGCGCAAATATCACTGTGAGGAGCGATCCGATCCATTTTGTTCTTTATGTGGGTCAGGATAAATATCTTAATTTATCTTCTCCAGACTATTATGATTTATATGTGAAGCTCAACGCAATAAGCAATGGGGTTGCAAATATTACTATAAAAGAGCTTACATCAAACAACAGGATTTTTCATACCCTTGCTTTACCGGTTTCAAATAATACTATAGATACTAAAAATAATGGATTAAATTCAGGTCAAATATATTTGTTATTTGGAATTCTTGCTGTTATCCTTGTAATTGCAATAATCATTGTTAGTTTAGGAAGTAAGGGTAAAAAGAAAAATAAGAGAAAATCCACCAGAACCAAGAAAAGAAAGGTAAGAAAAAATTCTTCTAAGAAGAGAACTAAGAGGAGAAAATAAAATCTAGTACTTATTCTCTTCCGTTTGGCTTTTCAAGATCAAAGTCTTCATTTAAGCTAATAAGCTCTAAGATTAGTTCGTCAACCTTTGGTTCTTCTTTTTTCATTTTTGTTGATTGATTTTCCATATAATTATATGTTTTTTACACTTATAAATTCTTCTATTTGTTATTACTAATGTATAATAACATTAAGTTTCTTTATACTCAGTATTTTGTTTTAGAAAGAAAATAAGCCTCAGCTGAGGATTGAACTCAGGACCTCTACCTTACCAAGGTAACGCTCTACCGACTGAGCTACTGAGGCGTTGTCTTTGTGCCGAGAGTAGCAAATGAACTCACCCTTTAAAACTTAGGGGTTAGTGTAAGGGGATGTGCCCCTCATGAGCTACTGAAGCATAAATGCTGTTAAATTGAAAGAGGTTAAAAAGGTTTTGAATAAGGGTTATCCTTTTATTGTTGTTCCTATGAATGGTTTTCCCTGAAGAAAATTGTCAAGCTGCTCCATATCTTTTCCCAGAATGTAACTTGGAATTTTTTTATCAAGAATCATTTTTGATGCAGTTTGATCTATCACAAAATGTTGTCCGGGTTTGAATTCAATTTTGTTCGCCAAATCATAAAGTTCCTGCCAGGTTATCTCTTTTATGAGTTTTGTGTTCTTGAATTTCTTAGGATTTTTGTTGTACAATCCCGGAACGTCTGTAAGATTTATGAAGTCTGCTTTGAAATGCTCTGCTACTTCCACAGAAGTTGAATCAGAGGTTTCATGATTTCCATAACTCAGGGCTCCGCAGAAAACAACATCTTGTTTTTTGAGGTATTTTTTTATTTCATTCATCTTATGCGGGATTCCTCTTTCAGGGTCTATTCCAAAAAGGTAATTCATAAATCTTGCATTCATTCTTGTTGCCGAGATTCCTGCAAATCCCTGAGACTTTTCGTCAGCACCCAAACCAGATAATGCGGTAATATATTTTCTTGCAGTCGTTCCTCCCCCACAAATGATAATAAATTTGTAATGATCTGTGTTTTTTAAAAGAACATCCCTAAAGCTTTGAAGAAATTTTAAATCTATTTTTTCTGGAACTATTAAGCTTCCACCCAAACTTAGAACTTTGATTGGTTTCGCCTCTTTCATTTTGGAATTAAATCAAGTGAGTTTTTATAATTTTACATTAATTTAAGTAAGAATTTTTGTAAAAATATATTACATTAAAATTATCTTACAGTAAACAGCTTGTTGTCATGCACGTCAAAAATTCCGAGCCTTACTCCAGAATCAATCCATCCATGCGCGTAATTTAAGGATGCGAAAGCGTTTACAAAATCTTCTTTGCTTCTGAAGAACTCTGCATCTGAAAGATAATTTGACGCCATCTCAATTATTTCTTTTGCCTCTTTCTCTTTTCCCTTGATTATTTTCTTTTTTATTTTTCCAAGAGCAGTTGTTGTGAGCTTGAAATATTTGTCTAATTTCTCTTCGGTTATTATGTTGTCCATTTTAAAGAAAAGTTTTAAATAGATTATAAATCTTGTTCTAATATGCCCAAAAAGGAAGTGAAAGATTTAGAAACGAGGAGGAGAAGTCTTGTTGCAAGGAAGGCTCATGCGAGAAGACGTTCTAGGATTGCATGGATTGTTTTGATTTCATTTCTCGTCGTGCTTGCTTTGTTTGCGGTTTATGTTCTTCTTGTTGGACCTTCAATAAATTCTTATGTTACAAAAGTTAAAAATGATGCTCTTCAACAAGGATTGAATCAGGGGATTCAGCAAGGTATGGATATGGCAAAACAGAACATTCTCCATCAATTTCAGCAGACGCAATATGCTCAGATTACTTATGGAAATGAAACTGTGACTTTATTTCCTTGGTATGGGGACAGACAACTTAATCTTTCAAATTAATTTTATTATTTTTTAAGGTAATTGGAATAGTCCATTCTTACTGGGGCTGTGGGTCTTTGAGGAAGCATATTTCTTGGAATATACATCTTTCTTATAAGGAATCTTGACGGAACAACATCGGATATGACTGCTGAAAAGACTAAATGTCCCACAACTACCTTGAAGAGTCCAATATCTGCAGGTATTCTTGACATCTTAGAAAATCTAAGGATAATGTCTTCAACTTCTGCATTATCCAATATTATTTCAGTGGGCTTCGTTCCCATTCTACCCGAAACTGTTATTGCCTTATCTGGACCAGTACATTCTATTGTTTCAACTGCACGATCATTTATTAGAGGATTTAATTTTCCTAAATCTATTTCTCTTATATTCGGAACTGGACGTAGGTATCTAAATTCTGGAGGAAGGCGAGGTTCCGGAATGTTTAAGACTTTGTAATTTTCAGGAGCTGGAGGGTTATGAATCTCTCTTCTTTGAGGGGTTATTGGAATTGGTTTTACGGTGGCAATACCAGACTCTTTTTTTTCTGTAATCGGTGGTCTTGGTCTTTCGGAAAGAATTGATTTCATAAGTGGTTCCTCTGGTTCTTTTTTTACCGGCGTTTTTTTGAGTTCTGGAACTTTTGCCTTTTCGATAGGTTTTATTTCAAGAGGTTTTTTTCTGGTTTTAAGAAGTGCTTGCAATTTGAATATTTCTTCGTCTGAATGATAAATCAATTCTCTTGTAAATAAAAGAAGGAATGTTCTTTTTTTTCTAAGTTCTTCTTCTGTATCAGGAATTTGCATTTTAATATTTTGAAGATATAGACCTTTGGTATTTGTTCATGCTGTCTTGAGGCGTTGCTTTTGGAGGAGCGTTTTGCTGCATTATCTGTGGCTGAGCTCCAGGAGGCATTTGGTTTTGAGGTGCTTCTTCTTCCTTGGCTTCTTGTTGAGGCTCAGATTCATGAAGCAATGCAATTCCCTGTGCAAGAACCTTATTCTGATCGAGAAGTTTGTCTAATTTCTCAACTACTTCTTTGTCTTCTCCTCCATTGAGGTTAATGTCTTTTTCCATTAAGGTTTTAGCAGATTCTTCAAATAATCCCAAGAGTTTGGAAGTTTGATTTGTTAAATCATTCAATTTTCCCGAAAGGTCTGCAAGAACTCTTTGCAATGCAACGAAGTTTTCTATTAATACTTGAGGAATAGCTTCATTTGTTTTAGGAGTAGATTTTCTTGTGGAAGAAGATTTCTTTCTTGTTGTTTTCTTTTTTGGTGCTGTTTTTTTCACCTTTGTTGTGGTTGTCTTTTTTTTCTTAGGGGAACCCTTTTTCACCTTTGTTGTTGTGGTAACGACCGTTTTTTCAACCACATTTCCTTCTCCATCCCCTTTTTTAGTCATAATTTGTAAATGGTTCTCTTATTTATAAATATTTACAAAACATCATTCAATAAATTTATAAAGAATTTAATTGTCGTTAGAATATGGTTTTGTGGTTATGGTTTGCAATTGGTGTTGTTTTGTTGATTGCAGTTATTTTCTTTTCATATTTCAATAGATTTGCAATTTTAGGTAATAGGATTGATAATTCTCTTGGGCAAATTAATGTTCAGTTGAAGAGGAGATCTGATTTGATTCCAAACCTTATGGAAACTGTTAAGGGTTATGCGAAGCACGAAAGAAAAATTATGAAAGAAGTTACCGATGCGCATAAAGCAATGGTTTCTGCAAAAGACCTTACAGGAAAAGTTAAGGCTAGTGATGTTCTTCAGAATTCTCTTGGGAGACTTTTTGCAATTGCGGAGAATTATCCGAAGCTTCAGGCAAATGAAAACTTTATGGAACTTCAAAAAGAACTTTCAACAACCGAAGATAGAATTGCCTATGCAAGACAGTTTTACAATGATTCTATTCTTTCGTACAATAATCTTTGCAAGACATTTCCAGGAGTAATGTTTGCTGGAATTTATGGAAAGAAACCTAAGGAATTTTTGCAAATTGCTGAAGCGGAAAAGAAAGTTGTCAAGGTTAAGTTTGATTAATACTACTTTTCAATCCTGACATATCAAAACGTTTATAAAGTAACTTTTTCAATGTAATTTATCCAATGACTAAACTTGAGGATGCTATTCTAGTTATCCTCCCTAAAAACAAAAATGGACGCATATGAACTTATTGAAAATGTAAGAAAGGAAGGAAAAATTGAAAAGGGAACTAACGAAGTTACCAAGGCTATCGAGAGAGGCACTGCTAAGCTTGTCGTTTACGCTTCAAACGTTGAACCTAAAGAAGTAATTCAGCACATTCCACTACTTTGTAAGGAGAAAGGAATTCCCTGCAAAGAAGTTGACGATAAAAAAAAGCTGGGCATTTCCGCAGGTTTGCCTGTTTCTGCTTCATCAATAGCAGTAATTGACGCAGGTAAAGTTAATCTTTCTCAACTAAAATAATTACAATGAGACAGATATTCCTTAGGTAATGTCTTGTTAATATTTACTATGGCAAAAGCAAAAAAAGCTCAAAAACAGCAAAAAGGTCAGAAGAAAGGTAAGCAGCAGAAGTCTGCGCAACAAACTCAACAGCAACAGCAGCAGAAACAGTCTGGAACAAAAGGTAGCGAGAAGATTGTTGGAGAGGCAGTTCCTGCAATAGTTGAAGAGATTGTTGGGAGAACTGGTTTTAGAGGTGAGATTACACAGGTTAGATGCAAGGTTGAAGCAGGAAGAGATCTTGGACGTTCAATGAGAAGAAATGTTAAAGGACCGGTAAGGCCTGGAGACAGATTGATGCTTAGAGAAACTGAAATTGAGGCTAGAAGAATCAAATCTAAAGTTACGAAGGGGGCTTATAGTTAAAATGACATTAGATGAAGGAATAATAAAACAGATTGACAGCGCTTTGACTGAAAATCCTTCAGGCGTTGTAGAAGTTGGAAATGGTCAAATGGCTTTTGAAGTTAAGTTATATCTTGAGTCCAGAGGAGTTCCTTCAACATTAATGGAGGATCAAAACAGATATCATATTCTTTATGAGAGGGGGAATCAAAATGCCTAAATGTTCATTTTGCGGAGAACAGTATGAACCTCCAAGAGGACTTTCATTTGTTAAGAATGATGGAACTGTAGTTTATCTTTGTTCTGCTAAATGCAGAAAGAATATGCAAATGAAGAAGAGAAAAGTGAGATGGATTACTGAAGCGAGCAAGGTTAAATCTTCTACAAAGACGAAAAAGACTAAGAAGAAGAAAGTTAATAAGAACAAGGCTAAGAAGAAATAATTTTTCTGATTAAAATTTTAAATTTAAGTTAATATTAAAATTTCTTTTTGTGGTTGGCTTGTTATCATAAATCTTACTGGACTCATTGTAATTCATTTTTATTCCTGAATTCTTGCCTAATTTAAGAGAAGCTCCTATCCCATAGTCTAGGGTACTTGGGGCAAGTTCGTAAGTTGAAGAGGTATATCCTCCATTTAAACTGATTCTTTCAACTTCATTTCCGAATGAAGCGTTCAATTTTCCTCCAATTTCCCAAGGTTTCCAGACAAATGAAGGATTGATTGTAAATTGATTTCCTTTGAGTTGGATTCCTGCTTCTGCAGATGAAGGAACCATTTCATAATTCCATTTTATCAAATCTTTTGGAACGAGGGTAATTTCTCCGATTGCGTAAGGGGTCATCTCAAAATTATCAATCTTTGTTGTATAACTTACTCCCAGGCTTGAGCTTAAATCAGAATACCAAACAGCGTAGAGAGATGTTCCTGTTGAAGGATCTTCTTCAATTCCAGAACTGTTTATTGAGGCATTAACTCCAAGATTAAGACCTTCCTGATTAGTTGTGGTTATGCCCAGATTCCCTTCCCATCCTAAAAGATATCTTGCAGAGGTAGAGCTTGTTTGAGGGAGATTAAGAAGTCCCTCTTGACTTGTTCCCACTGAACCTAAATACCCATTAAGACTCTCATGAATTTTGACAATCTTCCCCAAATTCCAGGTCTTTTGGTTTCCAAATTGTCCGATAATTGCGGACTGCCCGTATTCAGGAAAACCCACAACACCCCCCTTTAACATAACTCCGAGATAGGGTTCTCTTAAAGTCATAGAAGTTTCATTTCCTAAGTTAAGGTTAACTGAAAAATCTTTTGAATCCTTGTTGGTGTTAAGAAGCTCTCCTGTCAAGGATTCGAGACTTTTTTTATAATTCAAAAAATTTATGAAGTTTTTTCCTTCTTCTGTTGTAAGGGTATACTTCCATTGGTTGTTTGCTCCATAAAATTCGCTTTGTAAAAGCACATATCCCAAGGTCTTTTGATACTGTCTTATTGCTTCCTCTGCATTCTTGGAATTTACTGTAAAATTTTGATAACTGTTTATTATTTCCAGACCATTTTCTGTTTTGCTTATTGTATCTGCATGAGGCACTCCGTTGCTGCTTAACAAACCCATTGTTGCTGAAGGTTTTCCCAGGTTAGTCTGCAATTTGGTTATTGCCGATGCAAATTCTCTGCACACCCCATTTTTGCTTGCATTTGCTGAATCAGTTATATCAGTGTAAAGAGTTTTGAAAAAATCATCGCTTGAAAAAGGAGCACCATCTTTGCTTAAGGAGTAATTATAAAGGTAAAGATCATTTGCCATCCAAGACAGTACATTTCTTTGGTCGTTTGCAGATAAATCTTTTATGGAAGATACGAGCTGACTATAATCTGAAATTGTTCCTGTTTGAATTTTGTATCTTATATCCCTAATTGGAGCCCACTCGCTACTTGATAATTTAGTTAAATCAGAATAAATAAATTTACTGTAATTTACCGGGTCTTGAGATTGGTTTTCATAGTTTAGCTCAATCTTTACTTTTGGATTTTTAGGGAAGTTTGCTTCCTGGGCTGCAACATTTCCGACTCCGAGCGAAGCGAGAGCTATTGCTGATGCTGCGAGAATTTTTGTCAATTTTGATGTCTTTTTCATTTAGATTTTTTACATGGAGACTATATAAATATTTCTTATGTTACTACCTTTAAGTTGTATATTTTTAAGTTATAAAAATTTCTTATTTGACTAGGGGTTTTAGTCTAACTAAACTTATGGACGTCGATTTGTCGTCGAGAAATTAGCTTTTTAGGGCAGAAATCTTTATAAAGCAACCATGTCTTTTTTCAGAAGAATAACTAAATCTGGACAGAAATTCTGTTCCGTTTTTAATTAGGTTATGGACAAAAAAGAATATACAGGTGAACAAATTAAGGTTTTGGAAGGTCTTGAAGGCGTTAGAAGAAGGCCTGCCATGTACATTGGCGGAACCGGGAAAGATGGCCTTCACCACTTAGTTTACGAAATAGTAGACAATTCTGTTGATGAAGCTTTAGCCGGTTTTTGTAAAACTATAAAAATTTCAATGAATAAAGACGGTTCTGTAACTGTTGAAGATGATGGAAGAGGTTTTCCGGTGGATATTCACCCAGTTTACAAAATTCCCGCAGTTCAAGTTGCTTTGACAAAACTTCATGCAGGAGGTAAGTTTGATAAAAAATCATATCAGATTTCAGGTGGTTTGCATGGTGTTGGTTCTTCTGTGGTAAATGCTCTTTCCAAAAAGTTTATTGTTGAAGTCAGAAGAGATGGAAAGGTATATCGTCAGGAGTATTCAAGAGGAGATGTAAAATCAAAGCTTGAAGTTGTTGGTAAATTTTCAGGAGATGATACTGGAACTAAAGTTACTTTTTGGCCAGATCCAGAAATTTTTTCAGTTGTTGATTTTGATTACCGGGTTTTGGAAACAAGATTCAGGGAAATAGCATTCCTTAATGCGGGCTTGAGAATTTTATTGGAGGATGAGGCCTCAGGAAAGAAGTTCGATTTCCATTATGCTGGTGGTTTGCTTGAATTCATAAAATGGATTAACAAATCTAAAGATGTGTTGAGTAAACCAATTTATTTCAAGAGAGAAGATGACGGGATTTCTGTTGAAGTTTCAGTTCAATATAATTCTGGATATCAGGAGAATATTTTTGGTTTTGTAAATACAATTAACACTGTAGAGGGTGGGACTCATGTTTCAGGTTTCAAATCTGCTCTCACAAAAGTTATTAATGATTATGCGAAGAGAAACAAACTGATTAAAGAGGGGAGTATCTCGGGTGATGATGTAAGAGAAGGACTAACTGCAATTATTAGTATTAAGATTCCTGAACCTCAATTTGAAGGTCAGACCAAAACAAAATTGGGAAACTCTGAAGTCAAGGGACTTGTTGAATCAATTGTAAATTCTTCACTTTCGGAATTTTTCGAAGAGAATCCAACTTCTGCAAAGAAGGTCATTTCTAAAGCACTTGATGCTGCTAAGGCAAGAATTGCTGCAAGAAAAGCAAGAGATCTTGTAAGAAGAAAAAATGCCTTGTCTATTGGAGGTGGTCTTCCCGGAAAGTTGGCAGATTGTTCAAGTAAGAAAACTGAGAATACTGAACTTTACATTGTTGAGGGAGATTCTGCAGGAGGTTCTGCTAAACAGGCAAGAGATAAGGAATTCCAGGCCATTCTTCCATTAAGAGGAAAAATTTTGAACGTTGAGAAAGCAAATCCTGCTAAGGCACTTTCCAGTGAAGAGATTGCGAATTTGATAACTGCAATAGGGACAGGAAGCGGAGATCAATTTGATTTGTCAAGATTAAGATATAATAAAATTGTTTTGATGGCAGATGCGGATGTTGATGGAGAACATATCAAGACCTTGCTTTTGACATTCTTTTTTAGATTTATGCCGCAGCTTGTAGAAAATGGAAATATCTATGTTGCCCTTCCTCCTCTTTACAGAATCAGAAAGAAGAAGGATTATTATGTTTACACTGATGATGAATTGAAGAAATTGATAAAAGAACTTAGCGTTAAGGAGGGGGGAGTTAGCAGATTCAAAGGTTTAGGAGAAATGTCGCCTACACAACTTTGGGACACTACTATGAATCCAAGAAGCAGAAGAATCAAGAAGATTTATATTGAAGATGCTGTGGAGGCAGATCATGTTTTCAGTATGCTGATGGGAACAGATGTTCAAGAGAGAAAACATTTCATACAAATGAATGCAAAGGAGGCTAATTTGGATATTTAGAATGGCAAAGAAATCTAAAATTCAAACACCTGACTGGATTTTGAAAGGAGAAGAGGAAGAAGTTCCAAAGAAGTCAAAGGGAAAAACTTTCAAGTTAAGGAGATGCCCTAAATGTGGAAGTGACAATTTGCAGATAGTTCTTACAGGAGAAGAGGGAAAAAGCTCAGGAGAATGGGAATGTAAGAAATGTAGATGGACCGGGAAAGATGTTAAGGAAGATGAACTCACTGAAGATGAATTTATGAAATATTTAGATGAAAAAGGGGAGGAAGTTGCATAATGGCAGAAGATGAAGAAATAGAAGAAAGTATGGATGAAGAAGAACTTGAAGAGTCTGAGGACGAAGATGATTTTGAAGAAGATTCAGATAAGAAATCTTCGGGTAAGGATAAACAAACAAGTCTTGTAGAAGAGAAAGGAATAGTTAATACTGAAATCTCTGGAGAAGTAAAGAAAGCATATCTTGATTATGCTATGTCTGTAATTGTTTCGAGGGCTATTCCTTCGATTGAAGATGGTATGAAACCTGTTCAAAGGAGAATTTTGTATTCTATGAATCTTCTTGGATTGCAAAGCAATAAGCAAACTAAAAAGTGTGCCAGAATTGTTGGAGATGTTCTTGGTAAATACCATCCTCATGGAGATACTGCGGTTTACGAAGCTTTGGTAAGAATGGCTCAACCTTTTTCATTAAGATATCCTCTTGTTTTTGGTCAGGGTAATTTTGGAAGTATAGATGGTGATTCTGCAGCGGCTATGCGTTATACTGAAGCTAAGATGGCTGCAATTTCAAATGAGATTCTCGAGGATATTGAAAAGGAAACTGTGAAATTTGAACCAAATTTTGATAACTCTTTGAAAGAGCCGGTTCTACTTCCCGCAAAAATTCCAAATTTAATAATTAATGGTGCAACCGGAATCGCTGTTGGTATGGCGACTAATATCCCTCCCCATAATCTTACAGAAATTGCTGATGCAATAATTGCCTATACCAAGAATGAAAATATTTCAATTGATGAACTTTGTGAAATTGTTTCCGGTCCAGACTTTCCAACAGGAGGAGTTGTTTCGGGAGATATGAATGAGATGTATAAGAGAGGTAAGGGAAGATTAATCCTTAGAGGAAAGGTTACAACTGAAGCTGCAAAGAATAAAGAGAGACTTGTGATCACCGAGATCCCCTATGTTCTCAATAAATCTACACTTGTTGAACAGATTGCAAAATTGATTCAGGATAAAAAACTCAGAGATGTTTCAGATTTAAGAGATGAATCTTCAAAAGGAAAAATCAGAATAGTTATTGAATTGAAGAAAGGAGCTAACTCCAAGTTTGTAAGTAATGCTCTTTACAAGTATACCAGGCTTCAAGATTCTTTCAATGCAAATTTCCTTGCGCTTGTCGGAAATCAGCCAAGGGTCCTTAATTTGAAAAATATAATTGAAGAATATGTAAAATACAGAAAACAGATTATCACAAAAAGAACAGAGTATGATCTGAGAAAAGCAAAAGAGAGATTGGAAATTGTTGAAGGCTTGATGATTGCCTTGAAGAATATTGATGAAATTATTTCTATAATAAAGAAATCCAGAGAAGAAGCAGCTGAAAATTTGATGAAAAAATTCAAATTTACAAAGAGGCAGGCAGAAGCTATTCTTGAAACAAGATTGAGACAATTGAGTGCTCTGGAACAAGATAAGCTTAAGGAAGAGCATCAGAAATTGAAAAACAGTATTGAAGAATTTGAGAAGATTCTTTCAGATATGAAAGAGGTTTTGAAGATAATTGTTAAAGAAGTTAAAGCCATGAAAGAGAAATATGGTGGAGAGAGAAGAACACAGGTTTTGAAGAGGATTGGAGAAATTAAAGAGAAAGACCTTGTTCAGAAGAAAAATGTTATTGTAACTGTAACTGAGAAAGGATATTGCAAGAGAATTGATACTGCAACTTACAAAGAACAGAAGAGAGGAGGCAGGGGAGTTACAGGAAGCGGTCTTGCGACAGGAGATTTCGTAAAACAGATAATTGATTGCTCTACTCATGATTACCTCATGTTCTTTACTTCTAAGGGGAGAGTTCTTTTCCTCAAGGCGTATGAAATTCCTGAGGCTGATAGATACAGTAAGGGAAAAGCTTTGGTAAACCTTATAGGAATAAAGGATGAGAGAATAACAAATATTATTTCAGTTACAGACTTTAATGATTATTTATTCATGGCTACAAGAAAAGGACAGGTTAAGAAAATTTCGCTTGAACATTTCTCAAAACCAAGAGCTTCGGGAATTAGAGCAATAACCTTGCCTCCCGACAATTCAGATATGTTGGTTGATGTTCAGATAATCAAACCTAAAGAAGAGGTTCTTCTTGCAACAAAGCATGGGCAGGCAATAAGATTTAACAGTGATGATGTAAGAGCGATGGGGAGAGCGAGCTATGGTGTCTCAGGAATAAAACTTGGAAAAGATGATGAAGTTGTAAGTTTAGAGATTTTGAGAACAAAGGAAGTTATGACTATAACTGAAAAAGGTTATGGGAAGAGAAGTGCGGTTAATGACTACAGGAAAACTGCAAGAAGTGGAAAGGGCGTAATTAATATGAAAGTGTCCGAAAAGACAGGGGATATTGTAAATACAGTTTCAATAAATCCTGAAGATAATATTATCATAACTACTGCAAAAGGGATGGTTATCAGGACCAACTTGAATAACATAAGAGTTATGGGAAGAGCGACACAAGGTGTAAGAATTGTAAAGCTTCAGGATGAAGATTTTGTTACGGATATTGTTAAAGTTCATGATTTGAATGGAGACGAGTAAAAATATTTCTAATAAAATTATTTTTTCTTTTTGAGAAATCTTAGATTTGCAATTATCAAATAAGATAAGGTTATCATGCTCACGGCCATTGCAATCCAAAATCCGTAATAAGGAATTCCTGAAAGGGTTAAGCCTGAAGAACAGGATGTGGGTGTTGGCAGACAATTTATGCTTATTAAGTCTCCCGGATTTATTGAAATTCCTACTATGAAGAGAATTGCGATTTCTGCGAAAGCAAAGATTAATGCAGGAGTTTTTTTCCTAGGGGGTTTCATCAAGTATAATACAAATATTGCAAGAGGCACAGTGTAGAGATGTTGCATAAATAAAATTTTTTCATAAGGAACCATAGTAAAGATATTTGAAGCAAATCCTGTGAAAGAATTTCCTGTTATAAGATGATAAACCAAGTCGATAAACCAAAGTAAATCCGGTATTGCGAGAATGATTACCTGACTTAAAACAAGATTATAATTTCTTCTTAAAAATCCAATAATCAAAATAGTCATGCCAATATAACAAACCCAAAGAAGCTGGATTGGTGTTCCTTTCATTAGATAATTTATTATTAAAAGAAAAAGATTTAAGGAAATAATTATTGTTATAAAATAAAGAAAAATTTCTTTTGTTTCCTCTTTCATTAAATTAGGTTATTAAAATTGTATAAAAACTTTCTCTTTAGAATTTTAACCTGCTTTGTTTTTCAAATTTAGGAAACCTTCCGTCTTGGCTCTGATTCCAGGCAGGACAAATTTGCTTGTAGGAACACCAATCACAAAGTCTTGAAGGGTTTGTTGGAAATTCAGTAGTTGATTCAATGGCTCTTATTAATTCCACAGTTTCTTTCTTTAACTGTTTAAGCTGTTCTTCTGTTCTCCTTGATTCCAGTCTTTTGTTAAAATTAAGATAGTGCCAAATAAGACGGACTTCTGTAGCATTATCAAACATTTCTCTTATTGCTATTGAATAAAGTGCAAGCTGCCTATCTTCATCAACCTTGTCCTGGGGTGGAAGGGTGTTTGAGGTTTTATAATCATGAATTTCATATTCACCTGTTTCTAAGTTATAACATAGCCTATCAATGAATCCTTTTAATTTGTAATTTCCTTCTTCATCTAAATCTATGAAAATTTCTTTTTCCAGAGCCAGGGTGTTTTCCTGAAAAGGTGCATATCTATTGTAGTAATCTATTAGAAACTGAACCCCTTTATTGTAATAGTCGTTATCAGTCATCCCTTTTTTCGGGATTAGGAAATCTTTCCTTTCAGCCAGCCAATGCCTTGAATAGAAAAGCATAACATCATCAAGCGAAGGAAGGTTCCCCTTTTTAGCTTCCTCATAAATCCATTCAAGAGTTAAATGGACCATGGTTCCAAGATGAGCTTCAATAGTTCTTTCTTTTTCTGGTATGTGATCTATGTAACGAAATTTATATCTCTTTTTGCATTGTTCAAAAGTACTTAGTCTTGAATGAGAATATATTGTCATTTTCTCTTTTAACCTAAACTTCGAAATGAGGAAGGGTTATAAATTTTGTTATAAATTTAATATGAAAAATTTAAAAACCTACTCTCCTTTAACATTTGATGAATAAGGTGAGCGAATCTCGTGTTTTTGATAAGGTTTTTTACATCGCCTTTGCAATTGTTATTCTTGTTTTGATTTCAATTACTGTTTATGCTGCTCTTCCGGGAGCTACTGCTTCCAATCCGGGGCATTCTGCAGATCAGATTTACATCAGTTATGGAAGTAATTATCTTACTCTTCAAAATGCTGTTAGCGGGAATTATCTTACGAGAACCAAGTCTGAAGTAGTGTCCTTGCTTACACCTGCAAATTCCGATAATAATTTTCCAACAATGACTCCCTATCATTTGGCAAGTCAAATTTTAATTCAGGTACCTTCCTCTTCAGGGGTTAATTATACTATGACTCTTCAGGAAGCTGTAGATAATAATGTTTTTGTGAATGGGGCTAGTACAAGCTATACCACTTCTCTGCCTGTAGGGGGACAGTATGCAAGTAACGTTAATGTTATTGGTGGAGATGGGACTGCTCAAACATTTGAACAAGCAATAGTAACAGGGAATTTTGCAGCTCCAGTTATATGGAATAGTACTGCATGGAAATCTACCTATCCTGTAACCTGTCCTACTTCTAGTTGGACAAGAACGGTTTATTGTCAAAAAGAGGTTTTGGGTGCATATATCACAGTTGATGATTCCTATTGCGTAGATGCGGGAGTAAAGCCAGTAAGTTCTACGACTGTTACCTGTACTTGGCATGTTTCTAGTTTCACTTGCCCTATGCAAAATCCTTCTGGGCAGATATATCCTAGCTGTCCTACAGCAGGAACAACCTGTAATACTTGGGGTGCAGGAGGATCCTGCCAGGTAGGAACCTGTAAGTATAATTGTGCATGGACGGGGATATGTTCTTCTGGATACAATGGGGGGAGTTATAGTTGTTATCCTTCCGCTCCTACAATCTAATTTCCTTATCAGAAATCTTTTTTAATCTGAATTACCTTGAGTTGATATGAATGCTTTTTTGGGTAAAGTTAATTCCATTATAAAGAAATTTGAAGATTATAAGATAGACCCTTTAATTCTTGGATTGTATGTTGTCTGTGTAATTCTGGTACGCGATTTGTTGGAGAACATATCAAATTTTTCATATCACTCAATTGAACCTGGAATTTTACTTCTTGTAGAGTATCCTCTTTGGTATCTGACAATAATTCTATTTTTTGTTATTATAGCTTATATTTTTACGAAAGAAAATATAACTAAAATAATGAAGGTCTTTTCATTTTTACTTCCAATTATCTGGCTTGCTCCTTTGATTGATTTATTTCTAACAAAAGGTGCTGTTATGGGATTTGTAAATATTCGTTCGTGGAGCGAGCTTCCTTTCAAGGCTATCTTGTGGTTACAACATTCTCCGATTCACCTACCAGGAATAACTTGGGGTTTAATGATTGAATTAACATTAATCTTGATTGGACTTTCATTTTATGTTTATGCAAAAACCAAGAGTATCCTAAAAGCTATCTTTTCATTTATAGCATTTTATCTTGTAACTTTTCTGATGGGGGCACCTTCGTTAGCTACTCTTTTGCTGGCAACTGTAAATAAGAGTTGGATTAGTCTGACAGCATTTACTTACAACTTTAACCCTGAAGTCGTAGTTTCTCTTGCTCTTTTCTTTATATTAACAATATCTCTCGTCATATTCTTTTGCATTTATGACCGGAAGAAATGTATCAATTTCTTCAAATATTTATCCATTACAAGGGTTATCCATTATGTCCTGATACTTAATCTGGGGACAGCTTTTGCAGTAATCTCTCATCTGAAGGAAATTCATATGTCTTTTCTTACTATTTTTATCCTAATTCTTGCAAATCTGGTTGTTGTCTTTTCATGGATTTTTGCTAAGAATGTGAATGATTATTTTGATAAGAAAGAAGATTCTCTTTCTAACAAAGGCAATCCATTTATTAGTAAACAATTCACCAGAAGTGAACTTATTGTTATTTATGGGATGGTTCTTCTGATGTCTCTCGGAATTTCATATTTGATAGGCTACGCATTTTTCTTCTTTAATATTTTGACATTAAGTGTAAGCTTTTTGTACTCCTGTCCTCCTATGAGGTTGAAAAGAATACTCTTTTTCTCTCATCTGTGCATCGGATTGGCTTCAGGCATTGTGCTATTGCAGGGATTTTCCCTTGTTGGGAATATCATGCCTCTTAATAATCTTAACCTGAAATTATTTTTATGGATAACTCTTGCTTTCTTTCTTGGATCTCATCTTAAAGATATAAAAGATTACAAAGGGGATAAAAATGCAGGCATAAAAACTCTTCCTACTGTTTTTGGAGAGAGAAACGCAAAGATCATGATCACTCTTATTCTTTCGATACTGTTCCTCTTTTCTGTTATCTTGTTTGGTTTAATTTATCTTGTTCCGTTTGCGATTTTATGTGCTTTGGGTGCGTCTTATTTTTTAAACAGAAAAAATTACAAAGAAGTTTATGTATTCCTAATTTATTTTTCTTTCTTTGTTGTTGTAGCTATATTCCTTTTGAGAAGTTTAATTTCACAAATTGTTTAAATTGAGGAGAGATACTTATTCAATGCCTCGATGCTTATTGCTGTACTTAAATCTTCAGAACCATAGTAGTACGATGCCCAACTTGGAAGATATTCAAAATAAATTTCTTTAGACCAATGGCCGTCACGGTTTTGAGTGCTAATAAGATAAGTTACAGCTCTGTCTACTTCTTTTCCATGGTAGTCATAATTGATTAGAGTGTTTATTGCTAGGGCCGTATTCAGGGGGCTCCCGAAAGAACCGTTTGGTTGCTGATTTGCTAATATTTTCTTTATTATCTCATTCCGGTTTTCTCCAAGGCAGGAGATATTATTACTGAATGCTTTTGAAACAGTATAGTAAAGAACAAAACGGTTAGGATAGTATAAGGAACAATTTTGATTGGAGGATATTACTTTTTTAAGGTAGGCGCACACGGAATTTTCATTGCTTTTTGTGTACATCACAACATTTGCATTTATTACACAATCGATATTGTTTCCACTTTCACTATTATTTAACCAAGTGTAATAGAGACTTTCATTATTCTTATTTTGTTCCAAAACTTGTAAATTATCCTGGAAGGATTTATTATACATTCTCAGAATAAATGAAGCAACGGAAGTATCTTCAGAATCCGGAGGAACAAAGTTATGATTTGAATTGTTTTCAGACCAATAGTTCCAAAGTCCGGGATATTCCTGATCACTTAACAAGAAGTTCAAGCCTTTGAGGGTTATATTTTGAACTTCTTTATTTTTTATGTCTTTTATAGAATATAAAGTTAGAGATGTTACAAAATTAGAGCTGTCATAAGAACATTCATTTAAGGAATCATCACCGCAGACGTATGCTTTAAATTCTCCATTGTTTAACTGATCGCTGTAAAGGAATAGAATTCCTTTGTTTATGGAATTGTTAATTTCGCTTAAGTTATTCTGGTTTTTTGGTTCGGAAAAACTGAGAATTGCCAGAACCATAATTGTTAAGGCTATTAATGAGAAAATAATTTTTCTGAAGTTTTCCTCTTTTATCTTCATTATTTCTTTAAGTGAGGTTTATTTAAAAAATATTGTTACAAAACTTCTGCTTATCTAGAGAATTCGGAGATTAATTTCATAACTTATTCTGTAACTTGGCCCCAACCAATCAATCTCCAGTGACCATTAAAGTTTCTTGCAATTCCTACTTTGCTTCCTTTTAATCCTATAACAGGGATGTTTAGAGATAATTCTATTTGTCCAGTTTTGCCGTCGACTTTTTCAACTATTCCGACAGTTATAGTTGTGTCAACATTTAGCATGAGCATTTCTTTTGTTTTTATTGGTTCTATCTTATTTTTTTCAGCTTCTGCATCTCCAAGAACTTCCTTGAAAAGAGTGTGAGTTATCTTAAGACTGTGTGTTATATCTGGCAAAACACCTTTTTTGGATACAAGACATCCTGTGAGAGAGTCTGCTTTTGTAAGGGCTGGATCTAATGACGTTTCTATTGCAATACTTGCTCCAGGTTGCGCAGTTTTTACGGATTCTGTTCCCTTGTGAAGTGCAAGAATCTTCGCAGTTAGTGTTTGGTATATTCTCTGGTTTGCTTTTTTCAGGCTAAGACCTGGTTTTATTTCAATTTCATCTCCTTCATTTAATTCTCCTTGTTTCAAGATTCCTCCAAGATCCCCTCCTTTTATTTTATCTATGGAAATTCCAGGTCGGTTTATATCAAAACTTCTTGCAACTATAAATACAGGGTCTGATTTTATGTCTCTTTCAGGAATTTGGATTTTGCATATTTCTTCAAGAAGCTTGTCAACATTTATTCCCTGTTGTGCAGAGATTGGGATTATTGGAGCATCCTCTGCAAAAGTTCCCTTGACGAATTCTTTTATTTTTTTGTAATTTTCAACAGCTCTCTCGCGAGTTACAAGATCAATTTTGTTTTGAACTATTATAAGATTTTTAATTTTCTTTGCCTGTAAAACCATAAAATGCTCTCTTGTCTGAGGCTTTATTCCTTCGTTTGCGGCAATGACCAGAATTGCAGCATCAATTGTTGCAGCTCCAGAAAGCATTGTTGCCATCAGCATTTCGTGTCCAGGAGCATCAATAAAAGAGACATATCTTTCGGGATTTCCTTTTTTCTCAAGATTATATCCTTCTTTATCCTTGTAAATTATCAGATCTGCGTACCCTAATTTTATTGTAATACCTCTCTTTAACTCTTCTGAATGTTCATCCGTATTCTTTCCAGTGAGCCTCTTAAGTAGGGTTGTCTTTCCATGGTCTATGTGTCCGACAATTCCAATGTTCAAAGAAGGTATTTTTTCCATAGAATTAGTTAATAGAGAGAGTTTTTAAGAGTTTCTTATCTCCAAGTAAGTCTTTCTCCGTAGAGTTTTTGATACTCTGTGTAAACCTTTTTTCTTGAGATTCCAAGGCTTTCACAGAAGTCTACTGCTCCTCGAGGGCCCGCTTTTTGATTATGGTCAAGTAAGTGTCCAACAATATCATTGTGTCTATAAAATAATTCAAGATGCCTTTCAGGATACTGCGGTCTGTAGGTAAATCTTTTCTGTTCTCCGTTTAAGAATTTAATTTCAAGTACTCCAGATTCCAGACTTCCTGATACAATCTTTCCAGGATGCCCGTGATTGCTGTCACTTTTTTTGTTCAATACAACAACATAATCGTCTATTGTGCTTAAGGCCATATAATTTCATATTGAAAATTTTTTATAAAATTAATGGATTAATAGTTTGAAACAAGCTTTTCATGTTCTCTTCTTGAATGAATAATTATTAAAGATATCACCAACATTATTGAGGAAAGGATAAGGCCAAGAAGGGCATAGTAAAGTATTTCTCCGATTATAACTGCTTTAGTAACCTGGAAATTTGAACTTGCTGACGCAACTCCTCCAGGATATATCAATTGGACACCTATTGTGTAATTTCCTTCTTTTAAGGAACCTAAGCCGAAGCTTCTGTCTATAGTCGTATTTGAATCAACAAGCACCTCTTCTGTTTTATTCATGTAAATATTATTATTATAATCTTTTATGACATAATTCAGTTTTACATCCATCCTTGCAGAATCTCCTCGCGGAATCATTGTTATTTTAGTGTTTAGTTTTCCCCATCTGCTTACAGAACTGTCCAAATTAAGAACATCAACTCCTACATCAAAGAGAAGTTTTTTCGTCATAATATTAATTGTTACGGGAACTTCGATGCTTCCCACAAGAATCTTTCCCGTAAAAATTCCTGTTTTATTATTATCAACAAAGGCGAGGCTTAAGGTTTTAGTTTCTCCAGGATTTAGAGTAATTGAATCATTCCTTACCAGAACAAGCTGAGAAATGTTTTCTTGAGTTATGTTAAGTGTTACAGATAGACTTCCTGTATTTGTTATGGAAATTGTTTTTTCAACTTTTTCTCCCAAAGCGACATCCACATTTAAAGATCCCGGATTTACTGTTATTGTTGGCGTGACTATGGGATAGCTTGTTCCTCCTGAAGAACCTCCGATAGTTGTTCCAGAGGTTGTTGTTCCTGAAGTTGAAGGAACTGCAAAATAATTTTCAGGAAGACCCCCAAAAGAGAATTGTGAATCTCCAACACTTCCCCCTATAGTAAGCTGAGAGTCTGCTTCTGAGGGTATAAAAAGTTGAGAATCTGCATTTACAAATAAAATAAGAACTAGACTAAGAAAAATAGTTATTCCAAAGACTGCGAAAGTTTTTTTTTAATCATTTCCATCTTCCTATTGCCTGAACGCTTATAGTTATTGTTCTGGTTGTGCTTACTGGACTAACAACATAGAAACTTACAGTATTCCAAGGAGAAGAATAAGAGCTTGAAACACTAAAAAAGGTCATTCCTCCACCACCGTTCTGGGTCATAGCCGAAAGACTTGGCTCACTAACAAAGGACTTTGGAAGAGTTATTGTTCCAGATCCTCCGTAGAACATATTTCCATAAGCGGTAGTTGTAGCAATTGATGCAGTATAGAGAGTTGTTGTAATCATAGTTCCATCTGCATACATTATCCAATTTCCATATGAGTTATTTCCTGAATCAATAATCCCTTGCCCTATTGTAGTATTTCCCTGAACGGTTAAATTTCCAGTAATGTCTACGCTTTTGCTTGAATTTACCGTTGTTATATCTCCATTTGTAGAATTCAAGCCCCATGTTGAATAATCAGGTGTATTTACAGAGGTAGAACTTGTCCAGCGGCCGACCGCAGACCACCTTATCTCATAAGAGCTAACTGAGTTTTGAGCCGAATAAAAATTTACTCCCCAGTTAAAGTTGTTTGTATTCCAGAGGACATATTGTCCGGATGTTCCCCCTTGACTCAATCCAGAACTATAAGTCAAAACAGACATAGACCCTGAAGGAGCTGATGTAAAAGTTATTGGAAGGCCTTGTGTCCCGCTAACAAAATTTCCTGCAGGATTTGAACCTGTTATTTGGCCATAACAACTAGCAATTCCATTTGCATATTCCGTACAAGTTCCATTCCCATTTGTAATAGTATTGACAATCCCTCCACTTCCTCCAGAACCTGTTCCAAGGTTAAGGTCTGTCCAGCGACCTATTGCTATATAATCAGCCACCATTGTAGTGCTTGGCCCGTAA
>CAZKAU010000002.1:0-23198 GCA_964551065.1 Candidatus Woesearchaeota archaeon
CCTCTTCAAGTTTTTTTCTTAATTCTGTAGCCTTGTCTTCATTAGGAATTAAATCTGAGGTGATTATTGAATTTGGAAGAACCCTCACGTCTTTCAGTCCTTTCTTAATCAATCTTTCCTTGTCAAAAGAAGTTAAGGTCAAGAACGTCACATTGTCTGATTTAGGATAAAGTTCATTAATATCCTTAAAGATCCTGAAAAATTTTTCAAACAAGTAGG
The DNA here is from genome assembly GCA_964551065.1 of Candidatus Woesearchaeota archaeon. Classification (GTDB taxonomy): domain Archaea; phylum Nanobdellota; class Nanobdellia; order Pacearchaeales; family GW2011-AR1; genus JAKLIN01. Next base: position 220 of record CAZKAU010000002.1, read on the forward strand.
GCCTATCATCAATCAAATCGTGTATTCTGTAGATTATCCTTTTGTTTGTTTGTTCAGAATATTCCTTAAAGGCTTTGCTCACTAAGGGATACATACCGATTGCAGGATTTTCTATAATAACAACATCCTCTGCTCCAAGGATATTTTTTAAATCGAGAAAAAGGCTTTCGGAATTCCAGTCGATAATTATTTTCTCTATGTCTTTAGGTAATGATTCAGAGAATGAATCTCCCAACATAGAAATCTGAATATCTGGAGAAATCTCTCTAAGACCTTTTATATTGTTCAGCACTGAGCGCGTTACACCGTCATCGTTAAATGAGTAGTGAATAAAACAAACCCTCATTTTAGTAGGTATGATAAGATTAAGCTTGTTAAAATACTTTTCTAAATCAGTTCTGCTCTATAATTAGTCCTGAAATTTTCTTGTTTCTATAAAGTTCTAAGAAAATAATAAAGTAAGCGATTATTAATGGACCAAGGATGAACCCAAGAAGTCCGAACAGAATGATACCTCCAACCATCCCCAACAATACCAGAAGAGAATTCATCATTATTCTCTTTGATACTATGATCGGTCTAAGGAAATTATCTATTGTTATTGAGGCTATTCCAAAGATTGTGACCCCAATTGCTGTAAATGTGTTTCCTGAAATTAGAAGATAAATTGCCACAGGAACCCAAACTATGGCCGGTCCGATAATTGGAAGTATTCCTGCAGCTATTGCAAGAACAGTGAGAAGCAATGAATTGGAAATTCCGAAAAGGAAGAAGCCTATACCTGCAACAAGTCCTTGTACTAATCCTATTATAACCTGCCCATAAAGGACAGAAGCAGTCACTTCACGGGTAGCCTTCATTAATTTTTCTTTTAAGTCTCTAGGGAAAGGCATGATGCTCTTTACATAAGAAACGAATTCTTCCTTATCCCTTATAACAAAAAAGAAGGTGAAGAAAACAACAGTAAGCTGCAGAAGGATATTTGGAATGTTAAATAAAAAATCTGAAAGATAGTTTACGAGTCCAGAAGTAATTTTATTTACAAAAGACTGAAGCATAGATTCTACTTGCTCAGACATAACCGTGGATGATGAAAGATGGGAAATCAAATTTTTAAGAGGGGTTATAAAATCTGCCTGTTGGGCAGTCATAAAAATCTTCAAAGCTTCATTTACAATCATTGGAAGAAGGAAAGCCATTGGCAAAAACACAATTAAAAGCAAAATTAAGGTGATTACGGTCGCAGAGAGATTTTTGGATTTTATCTTTTTATGAATTCCGTCATAAACAGGAGCAAAGATAAAAACTAAGATAAATCCAAATACCACAGATAGAAGAAGAGATCTAAGCATGAAGAAAGATAAGATAGACAAGACGGCTAATATTACAAGCACCATAATGTTATTGAAATATTTTTCATCCATTATTTATAAAGCGTCTTCAAATTTATAAAGGTTTTTAAGAGTTCATTCGAATTCAGAAGAGAAGGTTTAAAAGATAAATTTTACAATAGATATTATGAATTTCATAGAAAAAATTTTCTTGAAGAAATCTGACAGAATGGTTCACTTACAGTTCCAAAAATTCAGTAAAGGTATTTTTGATAAGAGGGCGGTTATTTCTGCAAAAAAATCCGGAAAGAAGTATACTGTTTCAACAAGCCACGAATTTGCAAATGAACTTGTTCGAGAAGTTGCAGAAAAACTTGGAAGTGAGAAAACGGTTGTAACAGGAGCAATAGTTTCAACTGCAGACCTGACCGGAAAATTAGATTTCAAAGAGAAAAAACAGTTTCAAGGGGTTAAAAGATATGTTATTGAAAAAGAGATGTCTGGAGAAGAGATCCTTTCTTTGGCCGATGAATTTCCGAAGGCATTTTTTGGTTTGAGTTTTTCTGTGGGTGATACCACCTTGAAAGTCAAGCCGAAAGCACCAAAGTCAGGAAAGCCTGGAAGTAAGGGAGAGGATATGCCTAAGGCAGACTTTTGCAAGATTGTTACAACAGATGAGAAAATTGGAAAAGGTTTTGTTTTTGAAAAAGAAGAGTTCAAGAAAGCAGATATTTTCCATACTTTCGTTATTGAAAGCATAGAGATTCCTGAAGAGCTGAAAAGTTCTAACGACTTTGCTTTGATTCGTGAAGAATCTAAGAGGAAGGGTAAAATTAGAAGGAAGGCTATAATAGACGGTGAAGAAATCAAAAAAGAATTTGATTTTGAAGCTTAATCATAATAAAGGGGGTGAAATATGGGAGAAATGAAAGATCTTCTGAACCAAGCTAACGATTCTTTGGCTCGTTGGGGAAAAGAATTTCCAAAACAGATGGAGGGCTTTGGAAAGTTTATGGAAGCTGTAGAAACTCCAGGAGCGCTTGATGTAAAACAGAAAGAGCTCATGGCTGTGGCACTATCTATAACTGCACATTGCCATTGGTGTATTGCTTTCCATGTTAGTGGGGCATTGAAGGCAGGAGCAAATAGAGATGAAGTTATGGAAGCGGCATGGGTTGCTGTTCTTATGGGAGGAGGCCCTGCAGTAATGTATATGCAGCTTGTTGAAGAAGCATTAAATGATTTTGAAGGAGCTGCCAAGCCAGCTTCAAAGAAAAAAGGGAAGTAATTTTCTTATTTTATTTTTTCTTCTTTTTTATTATAATTCTTTTAGATTTTATTGTGTAAAAAGCTTTAAAAAGGCACATTTTATAGTAGTAGAACATTCCAGGGTAGGACTAAAATGAGATCCGCATCATTCGTAAATATACAAAATGCCAACAGCAAGATCACCAAGAAAAGGAAGTTTACAATTCTGGCCAAGAAAAAGAGCCAGTAAATTTATCCCTAGAGTGAACTGGGATGCGGTGGAAAGACCTGTTGCCAATTCCACGAAGGGATTGAAAGGATTTATTGCATATAAGGCAGGAATGCTTTCAGGTTTTGTTCTTGACAATACTCCTGATTCTATGACTAAAGGAAAAAGAATAGTTGTTCCCTTGACTGTTCTTGAATTGCCAAAAGCAAAGATATTTTCAGTAAGATTCTATAAAAATAATCAAGTTGTTAAAGAAATCATCTCAAAGAACCTTGACAAAGAACTTAAGGCTAAGGTAAAGGTCCCAAAGAAAGATACTGGAAGCGTTGAGTCTGTTCCTTCTGAAAGCTATGATGACGTTAGAATTATAATTTATTCCCTTGTTAAAAATACAAATATCAAGAAAACTCCAGATTTAAGCGAAGTTGACCTTGCGGGCGGAAAAGAAGATAAGATAAGCTTCATAAAAGAGAATCTTGGAAAAGAAATTTCTGCATTAAATATATTTGAGGCAGGGAAAAATGTTGATGTCAGAGGATTGACAAAAGGAAAAGGATTGCAAGGCCCAGTTAAGAGATTTGGAATTACATTGAAATCACACAAATCTGAAAAGGGGCAGAGGAGACCTGGAAGTCTTGGACCATGGCATCCTGCAAGAGTTACATTCAGAGTTCCAATGGCGGGACAGATGGGAATGTTCACAAGAATAGCTTACAATGTTAATGTTATTGGACTTGGAAACGCGCAAGAAAATGCAATGCTAAAAAACTTAAAGAACTACGGAGATTTGAAAACAGATTATATTCTTTTGAGAGGCTCTGTTCCAGGACCTGCAAAAAGGCAATTGCTTCTTACACCTTCATTCAGATTAAATAAAAAACAAGCTAAGAAAAGCTTCCAGCTTCTCGAATTAAGATAAACAGGAAAATGAAAACACAAGTATTTGATATTCACGGAACAAAAATAAGAGAACTTGAATCTCCTAAATTCTTCCATGCAAAGATAAGAGAAGATATTGTTTCAAAGATTCTCGAGGCTATGAAGAAAAATCAGCCTTATGCTCCTTCACTTGTTGCAGGAAAACAACATGCTGCCAAAGGAAAAGTTAAGCATTTAAGACATGTATGGAGAAGTGGTTATGGAAGAGGGGGAAGCAGAGTTCCAAGGAAGATATTTTACAGAAGAGGTTCACAATTTAATTGGGAAGCTGCAGAGGTTCCATTTGCAAGAGGCGGTATGAGAGCTCATCCTCCAAAAGTAATCTCAATGATAAACACCCTTAAAATTAATAAGAAGGAAATGAAAATTGCAATGGAGTCGGCACTCAGCTCCACTGCAAACCCAAAAGAAATTTTGAAGAGATATGCAAGTCTTGAAAACGATAAGTTCAAAGTTTCATTCCCCCTTGTTCTTGCAGATGTTAACGTTCCTAAGACAAAAGATTTACTTGCCGGATTGAGAGCAATTCTGGGAAATGAGCTTTTTGAAGTTGGAATACAGAAGAGAAAAGTGAGAAGTGGAAAAGGAAAATTAAGAGGGAGAAAATACAAGAGAAGTGCAGGTTTGATAATAGTTACCGGGAATGATGAAAAATTGAAGACAAATGTTTGTGATGTTAAGAGTGTTAAAGAGTTGAGTGTTAAGGATATTGCAAAGGGCGGACTTGGAAGACTTGCAATTTATACTGAAAATGCAATTAAAGATTTAGAAGCGAGGATGAAATAAGATGGCTGAGAAAAAAACAACTTCCAAAACAGAGAAGCCGGTTAATAAGGCAAAACCAACCAAGGCCGAGAAGCCAATGAAAAAAGAAGTTAAGAAAGAAAAAAAGACAGAAGTCAAGCCTATTAAAAGAGAAGTTAAGATGGAAGTTATTTCACTAAAACCTTTGATTACAGAAAAAGCAGTTATGATGATTGAATCACAAAATACACTTACCTTTGAAACTTCAATAAATTCAACAAGAACCCAGATTAAAGAAGAAGTTGAAGAGATTTTTGATGTTAAGGTTGAAGATGTGAGAACCTTGATAAGGAAAGCGAAAAAGTATGCTTATGTTAGATTAAATACAAAAACTCCTGCAATTGATATTGCAACGAAGTTAGGAATGATATAATGGGACACAGGATAATTCAACAGGCGAGAGGACATGGAAGTTTAAGATATAGAGTAAAGAAGCATGTATTCGTCCATAAAATTCAATATCCTACAAACCTTGAAGGAGAAGGAGAAGTTGTAAGACTTTTCAATTCGGCAGCACATTCAGCACCATTGGCAAAGATAAAACAGGGCAAGGTATTTTTTTATATTCCTGCATTTAAGGGAATGGTAGAGGGACAAAAAATCAACTTTGGGAAGACAGACAAAATCCAGAAAGGAGATATCTTGAAGCTTAAAGACATTCCATTAAAAACACAGGTTTATTGCATAGAATCCAGGCCAAATGATGGAGGAATATTTGTCAAAACTGCGGGAAGTTCTGCAACTGCGGTGAGAACAATTGGAGACAAAGTTTCTCTTGCAATGCCTTCTAAGAAAGAAAAACCATTTAATGGAGAATGTAGGGCTATTGTTGGAACTATCGCAGGAGCGGGAAGATTAGATAAGCCAATTGTTAAGGCGGGAAAGAACCATCATATTAAGAGAGCTAAAGGTGGAAGGGTATGGCCTAGAACATCTGCTCTTAAAGTAAATGCGGTCGACCACCCATTCGGTTCAGGTAGAGGAAAGAATCCAAAGAGCAAGATTGCTAAGAGGAATGCTCCTCGTGGAAGAAGAGTAGGTTTATTAAGACCAAAGAGAACAGGACATAAGAATTAAGATGGCAGAAGAAATACAACACAAGAAGAAAGAATTCAAATTCAGAGGAAAAACATTAGAGGAACTTCAGGCACTTGAAGTTAGAGAATTTGCACAATTCCTTAAATCAAGACAAAGAAGGGCTACTCTGAGACAGTTTCATGAAATAGAGAAATTCATAGCGAGAGCAAATAAGAAAATCTCAAGAAACAAGGCAGTTAAGACACACAGCAGAGAGATTGTTATTGTTCCAAAGATGATTGGAATGAAGATACATGTTCACAATGGAAGAGCTTTTGAGCCTATAGATATCAGCGAGAATATGCTTGGACATAGGTTAGGGGAAATGGCCCCAACAAGAACAAGAACCAAACATGGAAATGCGGGTGTCGGGGCAACTAAAGGAAGCAAATTCAAATCCAAGAAATAAAAATGGTAGAAGAAAAAACCGAAACAAAGTTGGAAGAGAAGAAAACTGAAGAAGTTAAGCCAGTTGAAACTAAAGAAGAAAAAACAGCTGAAGCTACTAAAGAAGACAAGAAGGAAACTAAGCCCGAAGAGAAAAAGGCAGACAAGAAAGTAGAAAAGAAAGCTCCAAAGACGGAGGCTGTTGTAAATTCATATAATGCTCATCTTTCCACAAAGACAAGCGCTGCAGTTTGCAGATTTATTGTTGGAAAGACACTTGAAAAAGCAATTTCAGATTTGGGGCAAGTTGCTTCAGGAAGAGTTCCTGTTCCAATGAAGGGAGAAATCCCACACAGACACGGAAAGATAATGTCGGGAAGATTCCCAAAGAATGCTTCGGAGCATTTCATAATGCTTTTGAGAACTCTTGTAGGGAACTCTCTTGTAAATGGTCTTGAAGATCCTATTGTCACAGAAGCAATCGCAAATATTGGAAACAGGCCCTATGGGAAGTTCGGAGCTGTCAGAAGAAAAAGAACACATATAAAGATAATTGCAAAAAGTAAGACTGCAATAAAAAACAGCAAAAAGAAAAAATCAAATTCAAAAACTAAATCAAAAAATAAGAAAGAATAATGGAAGAAAAAAACGTAGTCAAATTCAAGAAAGAAGAATTCGCTATTCGTGAATTTATTAAGAACTCACTAGGAAGAGGAAGAATAAGTAGAGTCAGAATAGAGTATACTCCTGTGGGAGAAAAGATAATTATTGCTACCCATAAAACAGGACTTGTAATCGGAAGAGGGGGAGAAAAAATCAATGAGCTTACAAGAATCTTGAAAAATAGATTCAAGCTGGAAAACCCAAGATTGGAAATTGAAGAGATCAAACACCCTGAATTCGATTCACAGATTACGGCTGATGAGATAGCACTGGGACTTGAAAGATTTGGCCCATTAAGATTCAAAGTTATTGCATACAGAACACTTCAAAGAATCGTTGATGCAAAAGCTCTTGGAGTGGAAATAAGGCTTAGCGGTAAACTCCCAGGAGCAAGAGCAAAGTCTTGGAGATTCTCTCAAGGATATTTGAAGAAAACTGGAGAGAGTGCTAAGGTTGTTGAAAAATCGCAATCAAGAGCTGAGACAAGGCCCGGAACTGTGGGAGTAAAAGTAGGAATCATGCCTCCTGATGCTGTGTTGAAGGATAAAATAAAAATCGATGACGAACTAATCACAAAATTAAAATCAAACGCTCAATTCCCTATAGAAGATAAAAAGGGAAAGAAAGCAAAGAACAAGAAGTAAAAATGAAAGCAAAAGACCTTAAGGGATTAAGCAAGGAAGAGAAGGAAAGAAGAATCAAAGAACTAAAGCTAGAGCTTGTAAAGTCAAAGGTAGAAGCTTCAAAAACGGGAAGCTCCAAGATTAAGAACATTAAGAGGACAATTGCTCAGATACTCACACTCAACAAATAAAAATGAATATATGTCCAAAATGCGGATTGCCTCTTGAGGCATGTGTATGCGAACAAATCGGCAAGGAAAGCCAGAGAATACAAGTAACGACAGACAGGAAGAGATACGGGAAACTCGTGACCGTGGTGTCCGGCTTCGACAAGGGAGTGGACGTCAAGAAGATTGCGAAGGACCTGAAAAACGAACTGGCTTGTGGCGGGACTTTCAAGGATGACATCATCATCCTTCAAGGAGACCACACGAAGAAGATAAAACCAGTCCTGGAAAGGATGGGTTTTAACATCGAATAAATACACACAAAAACAGAAAATGGCAAAGAAAACAGAAACAGATAGAAAGGAGAGTAAAGAAACTCCAAAAACCATGAATAGCTGCGCAGATAAAAACTGCCCTGTTCACGGAACACTTAGCGTTAGAGGCAGAACATTTCAGGGAACAATTATAAAGAAATTCCCAAAGAGGATCACAATCGCGTTTGAAAGAACTGAATATGTAAGAAAATATGAAAGATACATAAAATATACTTCCAAGATTCATGCAAGACTTCCAGATTGCATGGAAGATAAAGTCCAGGTTGGAGATTATGTAAAGGTAAGAGAATGCAGACCCTTAAGTAAGATTATACATTTCGTGTTCACTGAAAAAATCAGAGACGCTGATGTTAAGGAGAAGAAAAAATGAAAGCAATAGGAGCAAGAACAACCAGAGGATTAAACTTAGGCGCAGTAATGCCTGCAGCTGATAATAGTGGAGCAAGAGTTGTTAGACTGGTTTCTGTTAAAAAATGGAAAGGAAGAAAAGGTAGACAGGCAGCAGCTAAAGTTGGAGACTGGGTAAAAGTCTCAATAAGGAAAGGTGTTCCCGATATGAGGGGAAAAGTTTTCGATGCTGTTGTTGTAAGGCAAAAAAAGTCATACAGAAGACTCACTGGAGAAAGAGTTGCATTTGAAGACAATGCAGTTGCAATACTCAAGGATGATAAAGGAAACCCAAAAGGGACTCAGATAAAGGGTCCAGTGGCAAGGGAAATCCAAGAGAGATGGCCACAAGTAGCTAAAATCGCATCGAGTGTATATTAAAATGAACAAAGAATTCAGTAAATCATGGAAGGCAAGCAAGCAGCCAAGAAAGCAGAGGAAGTACGCAGCTAAGGCTCCGCTTCACATAAAAGGCAAACTGGTCAGTGTTAACCTTTCAAAAGATTTGAGGAAGAAACATAGTACCAGAAATTTAACCTTGAGAAAAGGAGATACTGTGAAAGTAATGAGGGGAAAATTCAAAGGCAAGAGAGGAAAGGTTACAAAAGTAATGCTCAAAATTTCAAGAGTTTTAATCGAGGGTGTCCAGGTTAAGAAGATGGATGGTTCAAAATCTGACGTGAAAATGCATCCTTCCAAACTTCAGATAATGGAATTGAATATGGATGATAAAAAAAGATTAAAAAACCTAAGTAAACAGGCAAAAGTGGAGGAAAAGAAATAAAATGCACTTGAAGAGAGAAAACAGTCCAAAGAATTGGCCAGTTGAAAGAAAAGGAACAACTTACTTAGTTAAGCCCAGCTCAAATACAAAGGAAGGAGTTCCAGTATTAGTCATACTCAGAGACATATTAAAATTCGCAAAAACAAGGAGACAAGTTAAGAAAGCGGTTAATGCTAAACAGGTTCTTCTTGACCAGAAAGAAATATTCAACGATGCAAATAATGCTTTGCTTTTTGATGTATTAACAATAAGACCTCCAAAAGGAAGTCAGTTCCCAGAAAAGAACTACAGAGTTATAATGGGAATGAACAAGAAGTTTGGAGTTGAAGAGATTGACCAAAAAGAAGCAGGACACAAAATTGCAAAAGTCATAAACAAAACAACACTCAAGGGAAAGAAAACACAAATCAACTTAAGTGATGGAAGAAATTTCATTTCAGACTTGAAATGTAAGGTAAATGATTCCGTTAAGATAGACTTGAAAAATAAGAAAATTGAAAAAGCTCTTCCTTTGAAAAAAGAAGCTAAGATTATAGTCTTCGCCGGAAAACACGCAGGAGAGAAAGGAACAATCAAGGATGTTGACGATCATAACAACATTGTAAAGATTGAAAGTGAAGGAAAGGATGTTAATGTTTTAATTAAACAAGTAATGGTAATGGAATAAAATGGCAAAAGATATAAAATCAAATCAAGAGATTTCCGCTCATCCAATTAAGGAACACCCAATGAGAGAAATCAAAATAGAGAAGGTTGTCTTGGGAATAGGCGGGACCGAAGAATATTTGGAGAAAGGAATGAGACTTTTGAAATTAATCACTGAAAGAAATCCTTCAAAGACAGAAACAAGAAAGAGAATTCCTTCATTAAGTGTTAGGCCCGGACTTAAAGTTGGAGCAGTTTTGACAATAAGAACAGATACAGACGCTTTGATGAGGAGATTGCTTTCTGCAATAGATAACAAACTCAGAAAGAAGCAGATAAGTGAGAATACATTTTCATTTGGAATAAAGGAATATATTGAAATTCCTGGAATGGAGTATCAAAGAGATATAGGGATTATGGGATTTGATGTCACAGTCACCTTTGCAAGAGCAGGTAGAAGGATAAACCTTAGAAGGATGAAGGCTTCAAGGCTCCCAAAGAAACAAAGAATAAGCAAAGAAGAGATAATTAAATACATGGAAGACCATTTCCACACTCAATTCAGATAAAATGACAGCAAGCGATTGGAAAAAAGTGTTTAAGCAACTTAACAGCAAACCTGTAGTTAGAGACAAATTCGTCAGACATAATAAGCCAAAAGACAGGAAGATTGGAATCGCTGCAAAGAAATGTGAGAGATGTGGAAGATTTGGCGCACATATAAGTTCATACGGATTAAATTTATGCAGACAATGCTTCAGAGAAGTTGCTGAAGATATTGGCTTCAAAAAATACTCATAAAATGGCACACGATACAGTAGCAGACGCATTGAATATGATTAAGAACGCGAAGAGAGCGAGAAAGGAAAGTGTTAAGATAAAGATAGTTTCCAACCTTCTCATCGAGATTCTTAAGATTATGAAACAGAAAGAAGCAATAAAGAGATACAAAGTCAACAGCAAAGAAAGAAACGTTGAAGTTGTACTTGGAGAACTTATGGATTGTAAGGCAATAAAGCCAAGATTTAGTGTTCAAAAAGATGAAGTTGAGAAATACAGAAAGAGATATCTTCCTGCAAGAAATGTTGGGACGATGATTGTTTCAACCAGCAAGGGTCTTATGACTCATCAGGAGGCTGAAGAGAAAGAAATGGGAGGTAGCTTGATAGCTTACTTTTACTAAGATGAAGAGAGAAATTTTTGAATATGTGGAAATCCCTGAAGGAGTTGAGGTTAATGTAGAAGGAAATCTCATAACCGCAAAGGGAACTGAAGGAAGTTTTGACAAGAAGATTAACCTATCTCGTTTAGAAGTTACAAAAGAAGAAGGCAAACTCAAGATCGGATGCAAGAAATCCACAAAGAAAGAAAAGAAGATGATATTCACCACAGCTGCACACTTAAGAAATATGATTGCAGGCGTTTCAAAGAAATTTGAATACCAGATGAAAATTTGCTTTTCACATTTCCCTATAACTGTCGAGGTAAGAGGAAATGAAATGATAATCAAAAATTTCCTCGGAGAGAGGTCTGACAGGAAAACAAGCATTCCAAAGGGTGCTGAAATTGAAGTTAACAGAGAAATGATTACTGTAAAATCAATGGATAAAGAAGTAGCTGGACAGGCTGCAGCAAATATTGAGAAAGCTACAAAAGTGGGCAAGAGAGATAGAAGAGTTTTCCAGGATGGAATATTCATAATAAACAAGGCAGGGAAGGAAATATAAAATGACAGAGAAAAGAAAACCAAATTTTGTTAGAAGGGATTCACCTAGATTTTCAAGACTTGGAAAGAAGAGAAAGAAGAAACAGATTTGGAGAAGACCTACTGGAAGAGATAATAAGATGAGAGAGAAAAGATCAGGTTATCCTGCGGTTGTTTCAATTGGTTACAAAACAGACAATGTTATCAGAGGAAAAATAGATGACAAAGATGTTGTTATGGTAAATAATGTTCAGGAATTGATGAAAGTCAAGAAGAATGAAATCGTAGCTCTTGGAAGAGTGGGGAAGAAGAAGAAAATTGAAATTGCTGAAAAAGCAAAGGAAGCCGGAATTCAGATTCATAATCTAAATGTGACAAGATTCCTTAAAAGGAATGAACTGAAAAAACCTAAAACAGTTAAGACGGAGAATAAAAAATGAAATTAGATAAGAAAAAAGCACTCGCTGCAAAGATATTCAAGGTTGGAAAAGACAGAATAGTTTTCTTGGAGCCAAGACTAGAGGAAATTAAAGAAGCTATTACTAAAGACGATATTAGAAGTCTCAAGGCAGACGGAGCAATTATGATTAAAGAGATTAAAGCAAGAAGAAGCAAACCTAAGAGAAAGGCAAAGAGAAGTCCGGGAAATATAAGGAAGAGGGCAAAAGATACGAAGAGAGAATACATGACGTTAACAAGAAAATTCAGAAGCCATGTTGCAAAGCTTAAGGAGAAAAAAGTGCTTGACCGAAGCGAAGTGAAAGATTTAAGAAACAAGATAAGGAATAGATACTTTAAGAGCCAGGCACAGCTAAGAGATTATATTGGAGGATTAAAGAAATGAAATCAATGTTTAGAAGGAGAAGACAGGGAGTAACAGACTATCTTAAGAGGAGGAATCTTTTGAGTAGTCAGACTCCAAGAGTTATTTTCAGGAAGACCAACAAATATGTTATTGCACAGTATGTAACAAGTCAAGAAGCTAAAGACAAGGTTGAGATAGGGCTAACCTCCAAAAACCTTTTGAGTTATGGATGGCCAAAAGATGCCCAAGGTTCCTTGAAATCAATAATGGCTTCCTATCTTACAGGTTTCCTTATGGGAAAGAAAATACTTAAGGGAAAAAAGAAAACGCCAATTTTTGATATGGGAAGAATTTCTCCCGTTCACAAAACAAAGCCCTTTGCATTCCTCAAAGGAATAGTTGATGCCGGTGTTGAAATGGGAACTAAGAAAGACGACATCTTTCCAGAGGAAGAAAGAATTCAAGGAAAGAGTCTTTTGGACAAGGGTGTAGCAGATTCATTCGACAAAATTAAATCAAACATCGAAAAAATATAATGGCAGAAAAAGTACAAGGAAAAAAAGATATTAAGAAGGAAGCTCTTGAAGCACCTGTAGCAGATGCTGCAGAGAAAGTTATAGAGAAAAACCCTGAAGCTACAACTGAAGACCTTGAGGAAGAAATAGAACAGGAACTTGAAGGAACAGATAAAGTTGAAATTGTTAAATCCGGTGAGAATTCTGATGAAGATGAATATGCTGAACAGCCTCCTGAAGAAGAAAAAACTCAGAGAAGAAGGGGAAGGTACGATAGAGATGAGGATAAGAATGATTTCCTTTCATGGGATGCTAAGACTAAATTAGGAAAGGCGGTTAAAGAAGGGAAGATAACAAGCATTGATGAAATTCTTGACAGCGGAAAAACGATACTTGAAGATAAAATTGTGGACAAGTTGATTAATGCAAAGTCAGAGCTTATTGCAATCGGACAGGCTAAAGGAAAATTTGGTGGCGGGAAAAGGAGAGCATGGAGACAGACTCAAAAGAAAACTAAAGAAGGGAATGTTCCAAGTTTTTCGGCTTTCGCAGTTGTGGGGGACGAGAATGGACATGTTGGAATCGGAACAGGAAAGGCTGCCGAGACACTCCCTGCAAGAGATAAAGCCTTGAGAAAAGCTAAGTTGAATTTAATCAAAATTAGGAGAGCATGCGGAGGTTTCGAATGTAATTGTTCAGAGCCTCATTCAATCCCATTTAAAGTCACAGGGAAAGCCGGAAGTGTAACTGTTACACTTATTCCTGCACCTCAGGGAACAGGTCTTGTTGCCGCAAACGAATTAAAAAAAGTTCTTCAGCTTGCAGGAATCAAAGATGTTTACAGCCAAACACTTGGAAAGAAGAGAACATCTTTTAACTTAGTTAAAGCATGTGTTGAAGCCTTGAAGAAAACCAATATAGGAAAATGATAGCCGTAATAAGAATAAATGGAGAAGTTGGAGTGAACAAACACGTAGATGAAACTCTTAACAGACTCAGACTTAGGAAGAAGTATTCCTGTATAGTACTTGCAAATCCGAGGAAGGAACAATTAGGAATGATTAAGAAAGTAAAGGATCTTGTAGCCTTCGGAGAGATAACCTCTGAAACTCTTGAAAAACTCGTTGAGGCAAGAGGAAAGCTCGTCGATAAAAACAAGAAAATTGACTTCAAGAAAGCTGCAAAAGAAATTGAATCAGGAAAGAAAATGGAAGAACTTAACTTGAAACCATTCTTCAGACTTCATCCTCCAAGAAAAGGAATTGAAAGCAAGAAACATTTTGGGGTTGGAAAGGGTGTTCTTGGAAATAATAAAGACAAAATAAATGATTTGATAGAGAGGATGTTGTAATGATAAAAACACACGCTAAAAAGAAAACAGGAAAGTACAGAGGAAAAAGAATGGGTAGCTTCGGCCATGGAGCAAGAAAGATGGCAAGAAAGTCCGGACAGAGAGGGGGAACAGGAATGGCCGGAACAGGAAAGAGAGCTGACCATAAGAAAACTCTGATGACTAAACTTTACGGAAACAAATACTTTGGAAAGCAGGGAATTACCAGCAGAGGAACTGAAAAAGACAAAGCTGACAGAATTAACCTTGCAGCTCTTCAAATGAATCTTGATAATTTTGTAAAAGCAGGAATCGCAAAGAAAACTGCTAAAGGGTTTGAGTTCAATCTTGAAGATTACAAGGTTTTGGGAACCGGCGATTTGAAGATGGCATTTGTAATCAAAGCTAAAGCATTTTCAAAGCAGGCGGAAGAAAAAATAAAGGCTGCAGGCGGAGAAGCAATAGTTGCAGGCCAAAAACCCGAAAAAGATTCTGAATAATATCTTAACCTTAATTAGGCGAGGTCGTAGACTTTAAAAAGTGAAATTTATTAGGTGGAATATGGATTTTAGAAGTATCCTTAAATTTATACCAGAAGTGAAATCTCCGGAGGGGAAACTTAGTTTCAAGGAAAAGGCTAAGTGGACTTTGATTACTCTTGCAGCATTCTTCATTCTTGCAAATATTCCTCTTTTTGGACTTTCTCAAAATGCCCTTTCAAGATTCCAATATCTTGCGATAATCCTTGGAACAAATTTTGGAAGTATTATCTCTTTAGGTATTGGTCCTATAGTTATGGCTTCGGTTATTCTTCAACTTCTTACGGGAGCCGGAATTTTGAATATTGATACTTCGAATGCAGAGGGAAGAAGATTCTTCCAGGGACTTCAAAAAATACTTGTATTATTCTTCATAATTTTTGAAGCATTAGTTTATGTTTTAATGCAGGGACTTCAGGCACAGCCAGGATTTACTTTTGTGGTTATCTTCCAGTTGATTCTTGGTGGAATCGCAATTTATTATATGGATGATTTGATGACTAAATGGGGACTTGGTTCAGGTATTAGTCTTTTCATTGCTGCAGGAGTTTCATGGAGAATTATTACAAGTTCGTTGCAATTCATAGACCAACAAGGGAATAATTGCCTTCTTGATTTTTCAAACACTGCCTGTTCAGGAAAAGTTTTGGTTTTGATACAGTCTATAATTACAAGACAAAATGTGGAATTAGTCTCAGCTGCAGCTGCCATTGCAATCACGGTTGGAATTTTCCTTTTGGTCGTATGGGCTCAAAGTTTGAGAGTTGAAATTCCTTTATCTTATGGAAAAATAAGAGGGTATAATGTTAAGCAACCACTTGCTTTCTTCTATGCCTCGGTAATCCCCGTTATTTTAACAGCAGCACTTGTTGCAAACATTCAACTTTTCGGAGGAATATTTGAAACAGCTGCGACAACTTGTGCTGCGGGAACATGTAGCGGATTGGCGCAATTTGCATCTCACCTAAGTTTCCTTGGACATTTTGTGAATGGGCAGGCAGTCTCAGGACTTGCATTTTGGATTGGATATACCAATATTCTTGATTTGTTGATTAGAGGAGGATTCCTTCCTCAGTACATTTTGCAAGGAATAATTCATGCGTTGTTCTTCATGACTTTCTCAACATTATTTGCTGTCTTCTGGGTTAAGACATCCGGAATGGATGCAAAATCAACTGCACATAAGATTTCAGCTTCAGGGTTGCAGGTTGCAGGTTTCAGACAGGATGAAAGAGTTTTAGAAACAATCTTGGACAGATATGTAATGCCTCTTACAATTATGGGGGGTCTGGCTATAGGTCTTTTAGCTGCTCTTACAGACTTGATGGGAGCACTAGTTTCGGGAACATCCATACTATTAGTTATCATGATTGCAAACCAGTTCTATCAGAATATTGCACAGCAACATCCGGAAATAGTAAACCCTGCACTGGGAAGATTTGTAAAAGGCAAATAAAGAAGGTTTAAAAGTCAAACAGACTACATAATAAAATGAGTAAAGGAGGAGCGTTCAGACCGTTTTTTATTGTTATGGCAGCTTCGCTGCTTATAGCCGGTGTTTGGAACGTCCAATCCTTTAGTTTTATTAAAAATTCAATTCACTGGGCTTTAGATCCTACTCTTGGATGGCTTCTTAATTGGAACTTAACCATGGGGATGTTAATTATAGTTTTTCTTATTTCAATATTCTCAATTCTTGCACAGAAATATGGAACTGACCAAAAAACCCTAAGGGAACTTAAGCATGAACAGAAAAAACTCCAAGATGAAATGAAGAAATTCAGAGAACATCCTGAGAAGTTAATGGAACTTCAAAAGAAACAGATGGAGTTTATTCCAGAAACCATGAAGTTGAGTATGAGGCCCATGATGTTCACAGGTGTCCCATTCATTCTTTTGTTCAGGTGGTTTATGGATGTATTCACTGCAGATACAGGATTTACAATAGCCTCAAACCCAATGTTCTTTGGATTTATGAGCTGGTTTTGGTTCTATCTTGTATTTACACTTGTATTTAGCATGATTCTTAGAAAGGCGCTTAAAGTAGTTTAAAGAAAGTTTTAAAACTGCACAAACTTCTCAAAAATATGGATCAACAGGAAATAATCTTCAAATTGAGCATGATGGAACAGCAGATGAATCAGTTGCAGCAGCAACTTCAAGCTGTAGAAAGAGGTGTTAATGAACTTCAATCTCTAAGCTTTGGTTTGGATGAATTACCCGGTTCAGAAGGAAAGGAGATTCTTGCACAGATAGGGAGAGGAATTTATGCTAAAGCAAAAATAATTTCTGAAGAGCTGATGGTTAACATTGGAGACAATAATTTTGTAACCAGAAGCATTCCAGAAGCCAAGGAACTTCTTGAGGGCCAAATAAAGAAACTTCAGGAAGTTGAATCTGATTTAGAGAAAAGTATAGAATTTACCAATAAGGAATTTATGGAAATGGTCCAAGAGTACCAAAACAAAAAAGAATAATTCTTGTCAAGGTTTAAAAATTATATTTCTTTTAATGATTCATGCTTGAGTCCCTTATTAACCCAAAAAAAGCGGAGAGGAAACCATGGGAGATGTTTTTCGTCGGTCTTGTTTACGCTTCTCTTTCTCTACTTTTAGTGAGGTGGTTTTTTGAAGGAGATCAAATTCTCTCACAATATTCTGGAATTATGATTGTAACTTTTTGTGTTATGTTTTCTCTGCCTTTTATGTATTTTATAATCAAAAGAGAGGAAAATAGAGATGAAAGGGCGAATACTTTTTTGGATGTTTGGACAATGCACAGCGATGCGCTTTATGCACTGATGTGGCTCTTCCTTGGATTCATAGTTGCATTTTCTTTTTGGTATATCGTTCTTCAGGACCATAGTCTGCTTAACGCACAGGTTGGAACATATTGTATGATCAACAGTCCTTCTAACATTAATGGGTGTATTGCGAATTACATTTCTGGAGGACAACAGATTACAGGAGCTGCAAGCAATGCAAATCCAACGATATTCCTGTCCATTCTTGAGAATAACTTGCTGGTGATGGTTTTCACTTTGATTTTCTCCATAATTTTTGGGGCCGGAGCTATTTTTGTTTTGGCTTGGAATGCAAGTGTCATCTCCGCGAGCATTTGAATTTTTACAAAATATAATTTGGTTGACATTCCGTTAGGGCTTGCGAGATATATGATTCACGGACTCCCAGAGATTGGAGCTTATTTTACTGCAGCCCTAGCCGGAGGAATGTTGGGAATTGGAATTGCGAGACACGGGGTAAAAGACAGAATGTTCTTTAAGGTCGCACAGCATACTGCTTTCCTTATATTAATAGCAGTATTATTCTTAGTTATTGCAGGGCTCATGGAAGTCTACATAACTCCTCTTTTATTCAAATAGAGATATCATTCATTAGATTTAAAAGTTCAAAACCAATATTAATAGAATGTTCAATTGGATGCTTTTCATTACAATCTTGTTAAGCTTTTTTGTAACTCTTTGGTTTATGCCTCATTGGATAAGGCAAGCCCATAAAAATGGACTTACCGGAAAAGACATGCAGAAAACAGACAAAAGAGAAGTTGCAGAAAGCGGAGGAATAATTGTTCTCCTATCTGTATCTTTAAGCATTCTTCTTTACATTGCAGTGAATCATTTTGTTTTCAGATCAGGTGATGAGAAAGTTGTTTATCTTTTTGCCTTGTTAGGGGTTTTATTTATTAGTTCGATAGTAGGTTTGATGGATGATCTATTGGGATGGAAAAAAGGTCTGAGTAAAAAAATAAGACTTTTGATAATCTTATTCGCTGCAGTCCCTCTTATGGTTGTGGGGGCCGGAACATTCACCCTTAATATCCCTTTTATAGGCAATATTAATTTTGGGCTCCTCTATCCTCTTCTCCTTATTCCTCTTGGTGTCGTAGGAGCAACAACAACTTTCAATTTTATGGCGGGATATAATGGATTGGAAGCAAGACAAGGAATCTTAGTTCTTTTGGCCCTTGCAATAATTACTTATCATACTGGAAGTAGTTGGCTTAGCGTCATAGCTTTGATAATGGTTGCTTCTCTTTTGGCATTTTATATCTTCAATAAATATCCTGCGAGGGTTTTCCCGGGAGATGTGCTTACTTATTCAATAGGGGCAATGATTGCAGCAATTGCAATTTTGGGAAATGTAGAGAGAATTGCAATTTTGTTTATGACTCCTTATATTGTTGAAATTATCCTCAAGGCAAGAGGTAAACTCAAAAAGGAAAGTTTTGCCAAAGTCAAGGAAGATGGAAGCCTGGAGATGCCTTATGATAAAATCTATGGTCTTGAACATCTTGCAATAAAGGTTTTGGGAAAAATAAAACCAAGCCACAAAGTTTATGAAAAAGATGTGGTAAATTTCATAAATGTCATACAAGTGGTAATTATTGTCCTGTCTTTTGTTGTTACAGGCAATTTACATATATAACTTGGGATTCACAATCTTTTTAAACAAACTATGATTAAAATTTCAAATGTCAGAGGAAGAGTTAAAAATTAATTTGAATGTTGACGATATAAAAAAAGGTTTCAACAAAGCTATTGAGTGGTTCAAGAAAGACTGGGTCATCAAGCTTTCTATCGGAGTTATCTTACTTGCATTGATTATAATCGGCGTTTGGATTAGAACCCAAAATCTTTCTCTTCTTCATGATTCTACAACAGGAAAATATATCCCTTTGGCACTTGATCCGTTCTATTGGTTGAGAATGGCTCAAACAATCATCCAACAAGGAAGTTTGCCTGCTGTAGACCCTATGAGGGTAATTGCAGGAGGGGTTGGGTTTTCAAATGAACTCTTGCCTCATGCGATTGTTTTTCTTTATAGATTAATTCATTTTTTTAATCCAAGTGCTACACTTCAATTTGTAGATGTGATTTATCCTGTAATTGCATTTGTCTTGGGGATTTTAGCATTCTTTTTCCTTGTGCAAAAATTAACTAAGTCTAAGACAACTGCCCTAATCAGTTCTGCATTCCTTATGATTATCCCAACCTATCTTTATAGGACAATGTCGGGTTTTTCAGATCACGATGCCTTGGGAACCTTTGCGTTCTTTGCAACAATTTTACTTTATGTTTATGCATTGAATTGGATCAATAAGAAAAGAGATCACGAAAACAAGAAAGACTGGAGGAGAGAGTTAATTTATAGTTCTCTTTGGGGGCTAGGAATTGCAATCCTTTCAGTTTTCACTTTACTTAGTTGGGGAGGAATATTCAATTTTATCCCAATGATTGTTCCTCTGAGCTTTTTATTGTTGTGGGTATTAAATTCCAAAGATCTTGATTCATGGAAAAAAGAAAGTGTAAAATTCCTCCTATTTTATTTGACAATTCAGGTATTCACGGTTCTTTTGAGTACCCTTTGGGGTTTTACAATTCCTGAAATGATTTCAAGAACAGTTACGGATGGTTCAAGTATTCTTGCAGGGATTACTCTTTTATTCTGTATTTCTGATTTTTTAATCATAAAATATTCTGATAGAATACCCATAAAGAATCTTAAGAAGAATCACATACTTTGGAGCATAGTCTTAACTATTTTCTTGGGATTAATTTTATTGGTTCTTAAGGGAGGCATTGGAAATTATTTTTCGGGGATTATTAATAAATTGTTACATCCTTTTGGAACCTCCAGAGTGGGGTTGACTGTTGCGGAAAACCAGCAACCTTACATAGATACCTGGATTTCCCAAACAGGACCAATCTTCTTTTGGCTTTTTGTTGCAGGCCTTGTAACAATAGGAATAACTATTGCAAGAGAAGGAGTTAAAGGCAGGAAAAAAATTCCATTTGTTTTGCTGTGGGCCTTGCTTGTGGCAGGTGTTTTGTTGAGTAGAATCTCTTCAAGTTCTCTCCTTAATGGGACCAATTTTATCAGCAAATTATTTTACTTTGGAAGCATGTTGGTATTTGGAATTTATGTCTTAAGACTTTATATGAAGGATGAGATCAAAGTGTCTCCGAATATGTTAGTTTTGTTCTCTATGATGCTATTCATGTTAATTGCAGCAAGAGGTGCACAAAGGTTAATCTTCTCGGTCACTCCTTTTGCATGCCTTGCAGTAGGATATCTGATATTCAATCTTGCAGGATATTTCAAGAGAAGCAAGGATGAGCTTTTCAAAATGATAATGCTTCTTGCATTAATAGGAGTCTTAATTGCCTCGATATTTAGTTTTAATGGTCTTGCAAGCCAATCTGTTTTACAGGCTAAGAATACCGGACCGAGTGCAACAACACAATGGCAACAGGCAATGCAATGGGTAAGAGACAATATTTCTGCGAATGCAGTATTTGCCCACTGGTGGGATTATGGTTATTGGGTTGAATACCTTGGCCAAAGGAAAACAATTGCAGATGGAGGTCATTTTGAGGGAGATTTCAGAGACCACCTAATAGGAAGATATCTTTTAACAGAGCCTAATCCTAATTTAACGTTAAGTTTCCTTAAATCCAATAATGTGACTAATTTACTTATAGATCCTAGCGATTTGGGAAAATATTCTGCTTATTCTATTATAGGTAGTGACTCTGCAGGCACGGATAGGTATTCTTATGTGCCAATAATGCCAATAAGTCCAAACCAAACACAAGTTCAGGGGAATGATACTATTAGGGTTTATCAGAATGCTTTCCAAACTGATGCAGATATAGTGTATAATTATTCTGGACAACAATTGTTCATCCCAATGGGCCAGGCTTATGTTATAGGTGTTTTGATAAATACTACCGGTGGTACTGGAAATGATTCTTTACAATTTGGACAACCACAAGAAGTTTTATATTACAATGGGCAACAATTGAGAATGCCTATGAGGTATCTTTACTTTAATGGACGTCTATTTGACTTTGGAACAGGTTACGAATCAGCTGCATATGTCCTTCCTTCCTTAAGCCAAAGTGGTTCAAGCTTGCAGATTAACAGGCTGGGTACAATTATTTATCTTTCGCCTAAGGTTTTCAATAGCTTGTTTGCTCAGCTTTATTTGATGAATGATCCAATGAATAAGTACCCTACAATTAAGCTAGCTCATGCACAATACGACAATGTTCTTCAGGCATTAAGAAGTCAAGGGTACAATGAAGATTTTGTTTACTTTGGGAACTTTGATGGCCCGATAAAGATATGGAATGTTACTTATCCAAACTATATTCTTTCTAAAGAACAATTTACAAGAAAAGAAGGAAGTTATGCTGAATTTGATAATTTAACAGTAACATCTTAAAAAGATGTTTTTCTTAAAAACAAAATGGAAAATAAAATCGCTTTTGTTATAGGGACAAAGGCAGAGCTGATAAAATGCATGCCTCTTATGTTGGAATTGCAAAAAGAGCATAAAGATTACCTATTCATCCATACAGGCCAACATCCTTTGGGAAAAGCCAGTGAAGACTTTGGTATTAAAAGGCCTGATTTAGTTTTGAGTAAAGAACCTGAAAAGAGTACAAAGTTTTGGTCAAAAGTAAATCAGAATTCTCTCATTTGGTTTCTATTGATGATTCTGAAAATAAAGAGGAAAATTCGGAAGTTGAAGCCAGGATATGTGGTTTATCATGGAGATACGATGAGCTCCGCGGCTGCAGCAATCGGTTCCAGTAGACTTTTGAACATGCTTGGCAAAAGGTGGAAAAATGTACATCTTGAGGCAGGACTAAGATCCGGTTCGTTAAAAGAGCCCTTTCCAGAAGAGATTTCTAGAAGGATTTGCGATGGAATGTCCGACATGTTACTTGCAGTATCTGATTTTTCAGAGAATAATTTAAAGAGAGAGAAAAGAAAAGGCCAGATAATGAATGTGGGCAATACCATTGTAGACTCTGCAATCATAGCTTATGAAAGAGCGAAGAAAAACCATAAGGTTTCAAAGAATAAGGGTAAATATGTACTTGTTAATATCCATCGTCATGAGAATCTTGTAAGTGAAGATAGGATGAAAACTATTATAGATATGTTGACCTCGCTAGAGTCAGAAGTGATTTGGCCGTTACATGATAATACCAAACAATTTCTTCAGAGATATAAATTACTTCAAAGAGTGGAAGATGCTAAAAATATAAAGTTGGTGCCATTGGTGGATTATTCTGAATTCCTATTCCTAATTGCAAATTGTAAATATCTTATTACTGATGGAGGAAGCATACAAGAGGAAAGCTTAATCTTCAAGAAATCTTGTGTGATTCTTAGAGACAGGACTGAAAGGCAAGAAGGGTTGGATAGCGGGATAAATTTCCTTATAAGGTTTGATAAAGAATATTTCAATAAAGTTGTAAAAGATATTGAAACCGGAAAAGTAGATATGAAAAATTTCAAAAATCCTTATGGAGAAAGAGGAGTAAGTAAAAAGATTTTGGAGATTTTGAAATAATATGTCCTTAAAGGTTTATCTCCAATATCCTTGGAAATTTCCTGATTCTCCTTATTATAAGTCTCTTATTGAAAATCC
>CAZKAU010000003.1:0-22816 GCA_964551065.1 Candidatus Woesearchaeota archaeon
CTCCTGTTGTTAAAGTTCTTGATGATAATTTTGGAGTTGTCCAAGGATTCATGACTACTGTTCATGCTTATACTTCTTCGCAGGGGATTGTTGACAAGCCTGATAAGAAGATGAGAAGGGGTAGAGCAGCGGCTGTGAATATTGTTCCTACAACTTCAGGGGCTACACAAGCAGTTACAGAAGTTATTCCAAAACTCAAAGGAAAATTGAATGGATTAGCAATGAGAGTACCAGTTCCAAGTGGCAGCATTGTTGATTTTGTTGCTCAGCTTTCAAAACCTGTTGATAAGGATATGGTTAATAATGCTTTGAAGTCAGCTGCATCTTCAGGAAGATTAAAAGGAATTCTTGGATATAGCGAAGAAGAATTGGTTTCTTCAGATATTTTAGGTAATAAATGCTCTTCAATTGTTGATGGGTTATCTACAATGGTTATTGGCAATACTGTAAAAGTTCTTGCATGGTATGATAACGAGTTTGGCTACGCACATAGGCTTGCCGAATTTATTAAAAAAGTGAGATGATTTCATGAAAGTAATATCTTTTTCTGCCGCAAGGTCTAAGTCTTCTAATGCGGTGACTTTTTTGTCAAAGTTGAATTCTTCTAGTCTTGTTGGTAGAGGAGGAGCTTGTTTTCCTACTGGAAAAAAGTGGGAGATGGTTCTGAAGGAGAAAGGGAAAAAATATGTTGTCTGTAATGGTTCTGAGGGGGAGCCAGGAGTGGATAAAGATGGATTTATTTTAAAGAATCATCCAAGAGAACTTGTTGAAGGAATAAAGATTGCAATGAAGTTTCTTAATGCAGAAGAGGGAATAATTTATTTGAATCATGATTATTTTAACAAATATAATAAATCCTTGAAAAAATTTATTGGAAACTCAAAAATCTCTATTTTTAAGAAGCCCAATGAAGCGGGATACATTGGAGGAATTGAAACTGCAGTTTTGAATGTTATTGAAGATTCAAGGTCAGAGCCGCGGTTGAGACCGCCTTTCCCTGTTTCTAAAGGACTTTTCGGAAATCCTACTCTTGTTAATAATGTTGAAACTTTTTATGATGTTTATCTTGTTAAAGAAGGAACTTACAAAAAAGAAAGATTCTATACTATCAGTGGAGATTGTAAAAATAAAGGGGTTTATTCTTTTTCGGAAAATGAAACTATTGGAAAGATTTTGAGAGATACCGGAAATTATCCAGATGGAGGTTTTTTTGTTCAGGTTGGTGGTGATGCGAGTGGGGAGGTTTTGAATATGAATCAAATTGACAGGAAGGTTCCAGGAGCTGGTTCCATAACTATTCACAGAATTTCAAAACATAATCCTTTAGAGTTGATGAAATACTGGACTAAATTTTTTCAGGCTGAATCTTGTGGAAAATGTACACCTTGTAGAGAAGGAACTTTTAGGATAAGGGAAATTACCAATTCAAGAAATCCTGATTGGAATCTTTTCGTGAAACTTTTGGAGAATATGCAAAATTCCGCTTTTTGTGCTCTCGGAAACTCTGTTCATATTCCTTTCTTCAGCTATTTCAAGAATGTTTTTCCAAAACTTCCTAAGAAGGAAATTAATTCTGTTGGAAATCATGAGGAGTTAATTAAAATTTGCAGGAAGATAAATTATTGAAAATGCCAAAAGTAAAGATAAAGATTAATGGGAGAAAAATAGAATGTGAAAAAGGCAGAAGTGTTTTGGAAGTTGCGACAGAGAATGGGATTTTCATTCCTGCACTTTGCCATCATCCGGATTTTAAACCAAAAGGAAACTGTAGAATGTGCCTTGTTGAAGTTAAAGGAAAGAAAGGACTTTCAAGCTCATGTTCTCTATTTGCCGAGGAGGGATTGGATGTAAATACAGATTCTGAGGAGATAAGAATATCCAGAGTGTTAAATTTAAGATTGCTCTTTGGCGAGCATATGAAATCTTGTGATTCTTGCATGAAAAAATTTGATTGTCCTCTGCTGGAAATTGAAAAGACTTCAGGTTCTAAAAATAATTTTGAAGAAAGAAAGGATAAAAGGAAAATTTACAAAATTGCAAATGCTATTGAGTTTGATGGAGAGAAATGTATTGATTGTAGAAATTGTGTTGATGCATGCTCTTATCTTCAGAAGATAAATTATATTCAAATTAAAGGAAAGAATAAGGAGCAGGAAATTTGTCCTACAGATGATAAAGATATTAATTGCATTTTGTGCGGACAATGTACTGCTCACTGTCCGGTAAGTTCTGCAAGAGAACAGACTCATTGGGAGGAAGTTGAGAAAGCAATAAATAACCCCAAGAAAATTGTTGTGGCTCAATTTGCTCCTTCTATAAGAGTTTCAGTCGGAGAAGAATTTGGAATGGAACCAGGAAGTGTTGTTTCTGAACAGGTTGTAACCTCTCTGAAAAAACTTGGATTTGATTACGTTTTTGATGTTAGTTTTGGGGCAGACCTAACAACATTGGTGGAATCGGATGAATTGATTGAAAGGATAAAAAGCAAAACGGGTATGCCGATGATTACTTCATGTTGTCCTTCATGGGTTTTGTATTGCGAATTTTATCATCCTGAACTTATTCCAAACCTTACAACCTCTCGTTCCCCCCAAATTCATCTTGGAGGAGTTTTGAAAAGTTATTGGGCTAATAAGATGAATATTAATCCTAAGGATATCGTTGTTGTTTCTATAATGCCTTGCACTTCTAAGAAATTTGAGGCTTCAAGAAAAGAACTTAAGACTAAGGCTGGTTTGAATCCCGTTGATTATGTTTTAACGGTGAGGGAATTAGCATTTATGATTAAGAAGAATAAAATGGATTTATCCAGGATGAAAAAAACTTTGCCAGATTCTCCTGCAGGTGAAAGTGGAGCAGGAGTTATTTATGGTGAGAGTGGAGGAGTTATGGAATCTGCTCTGAGGGCTGCAGATTTTGCTTTAAGCGGAAAGAAAAATCCAAGCTTTAAAGTTAATTTTAACAAGATAAGAAATCTTGATGGCGTTAAAGAAGCAGTTGTTAATGTTGCGGGAAAGAAAATCAGAATTGCGGTTGTGAATGGCATAGGGAATGTTGAGCCTGTGATAAAGAATTTGAAAAATTATGATTATATTGAAGTTATGGCTTGTCCTGGAGGATGTATTGGGGGAGGCGGGCAACCAATTCCAACAAATAAGGAAATAAGAGAAAAGAGAATTGCTGCTTTAGCTGAAATTTACAAGAATAGTGAGATAAGAAAAGCTTATGAGGATAAGCCTGCGATTGAAATTCTTTCTTGGATTAAAGATAATAAAAAAGACGAAGAATTGCTTTTTACAAATTTTAAGGCAAGAAAAGATTATTCGTGATAAGATTTATTAACTAAGTTTTTGTTTTATTGTAATGATGAAGTCAATAAGAGAGGTTGATGTCAGAGACAAAATTATTCTTTTGAGGGAGGATTTGAATTCAGAGGTTGTTAACGGAAAAGTTTTGATGGCTCCTAGAATTAGGGAAAGTGCAAAGTCAATAAAGTTTCTTATAGACAAAGGTGCGAAAGTTGTTGTTATTGCACATCAGGGAAGACCGGGAGAGAAGGATTTTACTTCCATGAAGCAGCATGCTAAGCTTTTAAGAAAATTTGTGAAGATAAAATTTGTTAATGATGTTATCGGTGAAAAAGCAGAAAAGAAAATTAAGGGGTTGAAATCTGGAAGAGCAATACTTTTGGATAATATAAGAGGCTTGAAAGAGGAATTTGATTTGAAGGATAATGATTTTGTAACGAAGTTATCTTCTTGGTGCCAGATTTATGTTAATGATGCTTTTTCAGTTTCACACAGAGCACAGGCTTCTATTGTTTCGTTTCCTAAGAAGATGGAAAGTTATGCGGGGCCAATGTTGGAGGATGAAGTTAATGCTTTGCAGAAAATTAATTTGAAAAATACCTTATATATTCTTGCTGGAGCAAAGCCTGCAGATAATATGAGACTTATGAATAAGAAGAACAAGGTTTTGGCTTGTGGTTTATTTGGTCAGATGTGCATTGTTGCGAAGGGAAAGGATTTAGGCGCTCAGACAAAATATCTTCAGAACAATATTTCAGATTATGATAAATCCTTAAAGGAGTTAAAGAAAAAACTAAAATCTTCTGGAAAATTAATTCATACTCCTCAAGATTTTGCAGTTAGAGATGATGCTGGCAAAAGGAAAGATATTCCTTTGAAAGAATTCCCTGTAGAATACGAAATTTTTGATATTGGTCCAGTAACTCAGGAGAGATATATTGAAGAGATAAAAAAGGCTAAATCCATTTACATGAAGGGGCCTGCGGGATATTATTCTGAAGATCAATTCATTTTGGGGACTAAGGCAATTCTTGGTGCAGTTGCCGAAAGTGGCGCATTTTCTGTTCTTGGTGGAGGTCAGTTAAGTGACGCAATTGCAAAGTCTGGGATTCCTGAAGATAGGTTTGGACACATAAGCCTTTCAGGAGGAGCTTTGCTTGATTATATTGCGGGAGAAAGACTTCCTGGTTTGGAAATTTTGGGTTTTTACAAGAAGGGAAAGAAATAAAATCCAAAAGCTTTTTATTAGGCAATTCATTGGTTTGTTATAAGAGGATGATAAAATGTTCAAAAGATTTGATGTGATAACTTTCGGTTCTGCAACGGTTGATATGTTCCTTGAAACAGGTCTTCCTGAGAAAGGAAAGTTTATGGCTTATCCTGTAGGAAGTAAAATTATGCTTAAGAATATAAGATTTGATATTGGTGGTGGAGGAACAAATACTGCAGTCGCTTTTGCGCGTTTTGGTTTTAGGACTGGTTACATTGGGAAAGTTGACAGTGGTTTTGGAGGAAGACAAATTTTGGAATTATTAAAACAAGAAAAGGTTGCCTTTCTTGGAGGTATTGAAAAAGATTCTAAGATTCCTGGTGGATATTCTGCTATTTTAGATAGTAAAGAAAATGATAGAACTATTTTGAGTTACAAGGGAATCAATGAGACTATAACTTACAAGGACATAAAAAAAGGAAAAGCAAAATCTAGATGGTTGTACCTTTCTTCATTTCTTGGAGTAAGTTTTGAAACACAGAAGTTTTTTGCGAAGGAGATGCATAATAAGGGAGTTAGGATTGCATTTAATCCAAGTGATTATCTTATAGAAAAGAAAAATTTGAAAGATCTCTTGAGAATAACCGATGTTTTGATTTTGAATAAAGAAGAGGGACAAATGCTTGCTAAAACAAAAGGAAAGGATTTGCTTCCTGCCTTGAGAGAGCTAGGGCCTAAGATTGTTGTTGTAACTGATAAGAATAAAGAAACATTTGCTTATGATGGAGAAAGAAAATATTCTATTGTTCCTCATGATATAAAGGTTGTTGAAAGAACAGGGGCAGGGGATGCATTTGCGGCAGGTTTTGTTTCGGGGATTATGGCAGGAATGACTATTAATGAAAGTTTGAAGCTTGCATTGCAAGAATCGGAATCAGTGATAAAACATTTTGGAGCAAAGAATAATCTATTAAGGAGGAGTTTGAAATGAAAAGACCAAATATGAATAAAATTTTGAAAAGTGGAAAGGCAATGTTTCTCGCTTATGATCATGGATTAGAACATGGACCTACAGATTTTAATGATAAAGATGTAGACCCGCAGTATATAATTGACATTGCAAAAAAAGGAAAATATAATGCTTTGATTTTTCAGAAGGGGATTGCCGAGAAATATAATGAACAGATAAAAAATTCCAAGATCCCTCTTATTGTGAAACTTAATGGCAAAACCAGTCTTTACAAAGGAGAACCCGTTTCAAGGCAAATTTGTTCGGTTAAGGAGGCTATGAATTTAGGCGCGGTTGCAGTAGGTTATACATTATACATAGGAAGTAGGTTTGAATCTGTAATGATGCAGGAATTTGATAAGATTGAGGAAGAGGCACATAAGCATGGGTTGCCTGTGATTGCATGGATTTATCCAAGGGGGAAGAGCGTGGAGAAGATGAAAGTAAATCAGCTTATGGCATATGCTGCAAGAACTGCTTTGGAAATTGGCGCAGATATGGTTAAGATAAAATATGAAGGTAAGTTGAAGGATTTGAAGTGGACCGTGGAATCTGCAGGCAAGACGAAGGTTTTTATTGCAGGTGGAAGCAAGGAAGGAGAAAAACAATTCTTAAATCAAGTTAAAGAAATCATGAGTGCGGGATGTTCTGGACTTGCAGTTGGAAGAAATGTTTGGCAGTCTGATAATCCCGTAGAATTATCTGAGAAAATTAAAGAGATAATTTGGGAATGAAAATAGAATTAGATTATGGGGATTTGAAGAAGAATTATGAAAAGAAAGTTGTGAGAAAACTTTCAGATATGAAAGATAAATATCAAAATCCAGAAGTTAAGGACAATCCTTTAATTTACACTGTTTATGTAAAAGATTTTGGAACTTTTGAAGTTGGACTTACTGTTCTGGAACCTGGAACGGTGAACAAAGAATTTTATATGACTAAAGGCCATAGGCATAAGAAGGCTAGAAAGGAGATTTATATTTTGACAAAAGGGAAAGGGAAACTTTTGATTCAAGAAGGAAAATCCAAGGTTATTAGTATGAAGAAAGATAAACTTTATTTTGTTCCTCCAAAAGCAGGACATAGGGCAATTAATACCGGGAAAGGAAAGATGGAATTCTTATCTTTTTATGCAAAGGATGCAGGTCATGATTACAACTTTGAATTTAAAAAAAGGCTTTTTCGTAAATGGATTTAATAAAGAAAAGCATAGAGGTGATGAAGAAATCTCAGTTGTCTAATGGCGGACTTATGGCTACGCCTCCAAGTGGCGCTTATCCTTATGTTTATATAAGAGATGGGGTTATAATGACTAAGGCTTTCAATGCAGTTAAGGAATTCAAGAGATCTGAAAAATTTTATTATTTTCTTAAGGAGAATGCAAAGATTAGTCAATATAAGGAGCTTTTTCATCGATATGATCCTTCAGGGTTGCCTTCTGCGACCCAGACTCATGAGAATGATAATGGCGGACTTTTACTTCATGGAGTTTATGATACCTATCTTGCGGGCAAGAAAGAAGTTTTCATAGAAAATATGTGGCCTCTTATTGAATCGACTTCAAAGTTAATCTTTTCTCTTTCAAGAAATGGTCTTGTAAAGACAAACAGGAGTATTCATGAATCTATAGAATTAGAAAAAGGTTATGAACTTTGGACGAATTGTGCTTCATGGAGAGGGATAAAAGATGCCGCAGAAATTGCAGATATTCTTGGACATGAAAAACAGAAAAAACTTTGGAATAAGAAAGCTGCAGTTTTAGAGAAGAATATCAATAATAAACTTTTCAATCAGAAAAAAGGATTTTACATTAAGAAATATAAACTTCCAGAAACTCCGGATATTTCCCAGTTGGCTCCTTTTTATTTTGGTCTCATTGATTCTAAAAAGATTTTGAAAAATACCATGAGTTATGTTAAGAAGCATTTATGGAATAAAGAAATTGGCGGATTCAGGAGATTTAGGAAATTCGAGACTGTTGAAAATTGGCATTGGTATACAGGAGGAAGTGGAAGTTGGGCTGCCTTTACAGCATGGGGTGCTAGGTTTTACAAAGAGCTTGGTGATAAAGAGAATCAGAAGATGTGTGTTAATTGGCTAAAGAAAGTAGCCTCAAGAACTAACGGTTTGCTTCCCGAGCATATTGCAACTAAATCAGAATACCGGGATTGGAAAGCACATGAAATAGAATTTAATCAAAGGCTTATTCAGGGAATGAGGACGGCAGAGAAATTTGCAAAGAATTTTAAAGATAAGAATGATTTGATATATTGGGCTACGCCTTTGGGATGGGCTCATGCAGAATATATTTTGATGAATAAAAGGGGAAAATGAAAATAGCTTTCTTTGAAATAAAGGACTGGGAGAAAGATTATCTCAAACAGAGACTTGTCGGACATCAACTTGTTTTTTCAAAAGATCCTTTAACTAAGGATAATGTAGATTCGGCAAGGGATGCAGATGTTGTAAGTGTTTTCATTTATTCTAAGATAGATAAAAAGGTAATTGGGAAATTTAAAAATCTTAAGGCGATTGTTACAAGGTCAACAGGATTTGATCACATAAATATTAAGACTTGTAAGAGCAGGAAGATTCAGGTTTACAATGTTCCAGACTATGGGCAGAACACAGTTGCGGAGCATACTTTTGCACTTATTCTTGCATTATCCAGAAAAATTCACAAAGCTTACGAGAGAACGATAAGAGGAAATTTTTCTTTGGAAAATTTGGAAGGATTTGATTTAAGAGGGAGAACAATCGGAATTGTCGGGCTTGGAAGTATTGGGAAACATGTCGCAAAGATTGCAAGTGGATTTGAGATGAAGATTCTTGCTTATGATTTACATAAGGATAAGGAGATAGAGAAATCTTTTAGTCTAAAATTTGTTTCATTGGAGGAATTGCTTAAGGAATCAGATATTGTCTCTCTGCATTGTCCTTACAATAAGAAGACCCATCATTTGATAAATTCAAAGAATATTAAATTGATGAAGGGGGGTTCTTTGTTGATAAATACTGCAAGAGGTGCTGTTGTTGACACTACTGCTTTGGTTAAGGCCCTTTCGAGTGGGAAGATTGGCGGGGCTGGTTTGGATGTTTTGGAAGAAGAGGGTTTTATCAAGGAAGAAGCTCAACTTATCGCAAATAATTTCCCAAGAGATAAAATTGAGAATATTTTGGAGAATCACCTTCTTTTGACTTTTGATAATGTTATAATTACACCTCATCTTGCATTTTACAGTGAGGAAGCATTAAAAAGGATACTGGATATTAGTGTAAATAATATAAAATGTATCTTGGGAAATAAAAAGTGCGAGGCACTGATAAAATGAAATCAATAACTATAATCAATTTCAAGACTTACAAACAAGGAAAGGATGTTTTGAAATTGGCACAAACTGCAGAGAAAGTGAGCAAAAAAATAATTGTGGGTGTTCAGACTCCTTATATCCGAGAAGTTTCTTCAAAGACAAAACTTGAAGTTTATGCAGAACATGTGGATTATTTTGAAATTGGAAGAAATACAGGATTTATTCTTCCTGAAGATGTTAAGGCTTCAGGGGCTGTTGGAACTTTTTTGAATCATTCCGAACATAAATTGAAATTTGGTGTCATTGAGAAGACTGTTGAAAGGTGCCGAGCTGTCGGTTTGAAGGTTGCAATTTTTGCTTCTAGTCTTAAGGAAGCAAAGAAAATTGAAAAGTTAAATCCGGATTTTTTGATTTATGAACCTCCGGAGCTGGTTGCAGGAGATGTTTCTGTTTCTTCAGCTAAACCTGAAATTATAAAGAAGATTTCTGAAAAGATAAAAATGCCTTTTCTTGTTGGTGCAGGAATAAAAACAAGGGGGGATGTAGAGACTTCCCTGAAACTAGGTGCAGTTGGAATTGCAGTTGCATCAGGAATCACCAAATCGGATAATCCTAAGAAAGCTATAGAAGAATTAGCTATTTAATTTTTTAATCAAATTTAAGAGGTTGCTGTCCATCCGCCATCTACAACAATTTCTGATCCTGTCATGTACGACGAGGCATCTGATGCTAAGAATACAACAGGGCCTGCAATATCTAAAGGTTTTCCTGTTCTGCCCATAGGAACTCCTTGTATCATGGAATTTTTCATATTAGGGTCTTTTAAAATATCAACAGTCATTGGAGTTTCTATGACTCCCGGATGAACTGAGTTTACTCTTATTCCTTGTTTTGCAACTTCTGCTGCAAGAGATTTTGTGAAAAGTCTAACCCCTCCTTTTGCTGCGCAGTATGCAGCTCCCTGAGCAAATCCAACTATTCCTGCAATCGAAGAAATATTGATTATGCTTGCTCCTGCTTTCATATATCTTAGAGCTTCTCTTGCGCAGAGGAAAGTTCCCTTGAGGTCAATATGAATTATGTTTTCCCAGTCTCTGTCTGAAACATTCATTGTTGGAGAAGCTTTGTAAATTCCGGCATTATTCACAAGAATGTCAATTTTCTGGAATGTTTTCATTGCTAATGCCATTAATTTCTTTACATGCCTTTCATTTGAAACGTCAGCCTTGAAATAAACTGCTGATTTTTTCAATGCTTGTATTTGTGCTATTGTTTCATCACATTTTATTACATCTGTTAAAACAAGGTTTGCACCTGCTCTTGCAAGTTCAACTGCAATTCCCTGCCCGATACCTCTTGAAGCTCCTGTGACAACAGCAACTTTTCCGGTTAAATCAAATAATGCCATTTTCCCTTTTGATATTTTAGGAAAAGAGGAAATCTATATAAATATATCTTTTTTCTTTTAACAAAAGAGGGAAAATGGGAAAAAGGATTGCAGTTGATTTGGGTGGAACGCATTTGCGTGTAGGTGTTGTCGAGGATAGAAAAGTTTCTAATTTTATACAAAAAAGTACACCTAGAACTCAGAAAGAACTTCTTGATGCTCTGGCTGATTCTATTTCTCAGTGTATGTCTGATGATGTTGAAGGTATCGGGGTTTCGAGCCCGGGACCTTTGAAGGACGGAGTCATTCATAATACACCAAATCTTCCTTTCAAAGTTTTTAATTTGAAGAAATTTTTGGAAGAGAAGTTCAAGAAAAAGGTTGAGGTTGAGAATGATGCTCATTGTGTTGCTTTATCTGAATTGAAGGTGGGGGTAAGAAAAAAGAATTTTATTGTTTTGACTCTTGGAACAGGAATTGGCGGAGGAATCATAATTAATAATGAAATGTATGAAGGTCAGGGTTATGGGGGAGAAATGGGCCATATAGTAATTGATGACGGAAGATATCTTGAAACCCTTTGGCAGGAAAATAGGGCTAAGGCCAAGGAACTTTTTGGAGATCAGTTTTTGATTAAGGATCTTTACAAGAATCGTGATAAGAGAGCTAAGGAACTTTTAGGGGAGATATTTACAATGTTTGGAAGAGCTATAGGTTCTTACATAAATATTTTTGATCCTGAAGTGGTTGTTCTTATGGGCGGTCCAAGAGATGCAGGAAACAAATTTGTTAGGAGTATTGAGAAAGAAGCAAAGAAATATGTTATTCTTCCAAAAATGCCAAAGATTCAGTGGAGTAAGATTGGACATCCTGGAATTTTAGGGGCTAGTTTGTTGTTAGATTAATTATTCTGCAATAGCTTTTATTCTTCGCACTCCTGCTGAAGAAGATTCCTCTTTTTTGATTTTGAAATGTCCAATCTCAGAAGTATTTTTTACATGTGGTCCTGTACAAATTTCACGACTGAAGAACCCCCTTTTTTCAGATGGATCGATAATAGTGTAAACAGAAACTATTTCTGGATATTTTGCCCCAAATTCTGCTTCTGCGCCTGATGCAAGGGCTTTTTTGAGAGGCATTTCTTCTCTTTTTACTTCAAGTCCTTCTGAGATTTTTTTGTTTATGAGATTTTCAATTTCTGAAATTTCTCCTTGAGTTAATTTTCTTGGAAAATTAAAATCAAATCTTAATCTTTCAGGAGTTATGTTTGAGCCTTTTTGATGAATGTCTTTATCCTTAAGAATAATTTTCAAAGCGGCATTGAGCATATGTGTTGAAGTGTGCAATTTTGTTGTTTGTTCAGAATTGTCTGCAAGTCCTGATTTGAACTTTCCTTCTGCTGCAGTCCGGGAAAGTTCCTGATGTTTTTTCAATTCTCTCTCAAAAGTTTTCTGAAGATTTTTTTCATCGAATTTTATTTTTTCCTCTTTCAGGATCTCAAGAGTCATTTCGAATGGGAATCCGTAACTTTGGTAAAGGAGAAATGCTTCTTTTCCAGAAAGTCCTTTTTTGTGTTTTGCAAGATTGTGAAAAATGTGTAATCCTTTTGTTATGGTCTTGTTGAAATTTGATTCTTCCTCTTCGAGGATTTTCAAGATATTTCCCTTATCTTTCAGAACTTCGTAATCTTTGTAAATTTTGAAAATCGGTTCTGCAACTTCAGAAGTAAAATTTTCAATTTCCAGGATCCTCCCAAATCTTACAGCTCTTCTGATTAATCTTCTTAGGACATATCCCTGTTCAGTATTTTTTGGAATAATTCCATCTGCTATTATGAAAACTGAAGCTTTCAAATGGTCAGCAATTATTCTCATAGCTCTCGTGACTTCCGGATTTTTTGAATTTCCATATTTTTTCCCTGAAAGTTTTTCTATTTTTTCTATTATTGGTTTGAAGCATCCTGTGAGGTAATTATCATCGAGCCCATTGAAAACCGCAACAGTCCTTTCTACTCCCCCGCCAAAATCGATATTTTTTTGTTCTGCAGGATTGAATTTTTCTTTTTCATCTTTCAGGTATTGCATTAGAACATCGTTTCCTATTTCAACCCATCTTTTATCTTCAGGGTCAAATTTTTTTGGAGCTTTTGTTTTTCCTGTCCAGAAGAATTGTTCAGTGTCTGGACCGCAAGGCCCTGTTTTTCCTGCAGGTCCCCACCAGTTGTCTTCAAGGAAAGCAATTCTTTCTTTGGGAACTCCCAGAGAAAGCCATACACTTTCAGATTCTTCATCCTTGGGTATTTTAAGAGATTTATTTCCTCCGAATACAGTTATAGCATAATTTGTTAAAGGTATTTCCAGAATCTTTGTGTGAAATTCAAAGGTCATCTTTATTGCTTCTTCTTTGAAGTAATCTCCTAAGGACCAGTTTCCGAGCATTTCAAAGAAAGTATGATGGTAAGTGTCTCCAACTTCATCAATATCTTGAGTTCTTATGCATCTCTGGACATTACATAATCTTTTTCCAAGAGGATGTTTTTGTCCAAGAAGATAGGGGACAATAGGATGCATTCCTGCAGTGGTGAATAAAACTGTTGGGTCGTTTGAAGGAATTAAAGAGGAATTTGGAATTTCTTTATGTCCTTGAGATTTGAAGAAGTTTACATATTTATCTATTAGTTCTTTTCTGTCCATTACATATCTTTAGAAACCTGATTTAAATTCTTTTCTTTGCAGAAATTATCTATAAATTCTTTAATTTTCTCTGGATATCTGCAAGTTGAGATTCAAGGCTGTCGTTCTTCTTTGTGTCTTTTTTAACACCAAGTGCTTCAACGGATTCTTTAATTTCTTCTTTCTTTTTCTGAGGGTGTTTTACTATTTTTGGAAGTTCAAATTCCGGAAGCGTTGATTCTAATCTTTTAATATCTGTTAATATTTTTTTCATTTCTCGGAATAACTTTGCCCTTAATTTTATTTCAAGAGTTCTAAAAGCAATATAGTCATTCAAGGATTTCATTATATTGACTAAGTCTAATTCCGAAGAAAGCAGATCTCTTCTTGAATCTGTAGCTTCGTCATGCTCAAATTTCAAATGGATAAAATTCTCGCCTTTTGTAGTCATTCTAATTTAGAAAAGATGTCTCTGTCTATTTTTTCAATCTGACCCTTCATAGTTTCCAGCTTTCCTTGCCAGTCTTTAAGTTCATCATCTTCTTTTTCTTTTATGGACTTTATGTCTTCCAAAAGTTTATCAACATTTGACATCTGTTTTTTTATTTTTTCGAAGATAGCCATACTTTCTTCGAATTTGTCCAGCCTTATGAAAATGGGTTCATTATTATCATCAGACATGTGACTTGAACCTCTTGATAATTTTGAAGGCATTTGTTCCATTGTTTTTGTTTTTTGATATGAAGGTAATGTTGTTTCTTCATAGTCATCATCATCATCCTCGGAGGAAGGAAGGCTAGGAAGTTGAGGCATTTTCTGATTTCTCTGAAGAGCAGGAGGCTGAGGTCTGTTTTGAATTTCGTCTTCAAATTCTTCTACTGCATCTTCATTATCATCTCTTTGTCCAGATATTGCGTCTTTGATAGTGTTCTGAGAAAATTTATCTGCTAAAGAATTGGAAGGGAACCTTGGAAGTGCATTTGGTCTTACTTTTCCAAACTCTTCTTTTTCAGGTAATTCAGGAAGCTCAGGTAACTTTGGAAGTTCCGGTAAGCCTGGTGAATATGAACTCTCCTCTTTCTTTTTGAACAATCCCATGTGATCCATCTCTTTTAATATAGTAAATACAATGTATAGGTTTAAAAACTTTTCATTATTGTTTAAAAAACAAAAACTATTTATTTAGAGGTAATTTGAAAAAACAATGGATAAAAAACTAGTAAGAGATGCTTTTGTTGAGATTGCAGGCAAAATTGCAGAACCTTTGGTTGAATTTCTTGATAGCAAAAAATATATGAATGAATTCTTAATCGCAAAGAAATTGGATTTGCCAATAAATCAAACAAGGAACATTCTTTACAAAATTTCAGAACATGGATTGGTTTCATCAACAAGAAAGAAAGATAAAAAGAAGGGATGGTTTACTTATTCCTGGAAAATTGAAGAATTGAAATCACTTGAATATCTAAAAGGAATTATAGAGAGAAAGATGGGGCAGATAAATCATCAGATTAATAATAGAGAGACAAAAGAATTTTACACCTGCGAAAGATGCCATGTTGAGTTTAATGAAGAAAATTCCTTACTTCATGATTTTACGTGTCCTGAATGTGGAAGTATTTTGACTCTTAAGGATAATACCAAATTACTTAAGGAGTTAAGGAAGAATTATGATGCTTATGAAGTTGCATTGAACTTTGTTAATGATGAGATTACAAAGGGCGAGGCTGCAGAAGCTAAGAAGATTAGAGCTAAGGAAACTGCCGAAAAAAAGGCAAAAGCAAAAGAAAGAGCTGAAAGAGCGGCCATAAGAAAGAAGGAGAGAGAAGCTGCGAAGGCTGCTTTGGAAAGTACCTCTAAACCCAAGAAGACAACAAAGAAGAAAACTAAGACTGTTGCAACTAAAACAAAATCTGCAAAATCCACAAAGAAAACCACCCCTAAAAAGACCGCCGCTAATAAGAGCACATCAAAAACAACTAAGGCAAAGAAGTCTTCTAAAAAATCCAGTAAATAATTATGGTTTCATATAACATCATTCCAAAAAAGAGGAATCGATTCAGATTAAGCACCAATATAACTTTGATAATTGTTAATGTGGTAGCATTTATTGCCTTTGATATTTGGCTTTATCTTAATCCAAATGCAATTGATTTTATTGCACTCAAACCTGCAAGTATTTTACAGGGAAAATATCTTTGGACTTTTTTGACGAGCATGTTTATGCATGCAGGTTTTTTGCATATTTTTGTCAATATGCTTTCTTTGTTTTTCGTCGGAAGTTTAGTTGAAAAGATATTAGGACCTAAGAGGTATTTGATTACTTATCTTTCTGCAGGTTTATTTGCAGGACTTTTCTTTGTACTTTCAGGATTGATCTTTCCTTCGGCTTTGAATGCTTATGCGGTCGGAGCTTCTGGAGCTATTTTTGGACTTGTCGGATTGTTGATGTTTATGACTCCAAATCTTCCGGTTTACATTATGTTTATTCCTATTCCAATAAAAATGAAATATGCAGCTCCGGGAATGCTTATTGCATTGTGGTTGGTTTCTATAGCTCCGCTCGTTGTGGGAGGACAACAAATACCAATAGGGAACACCGCACATCTTGGAGGTTTCCTTTTAGGTTTGGGATTCGGGGCATATTTCAGGGTTAGGTATAAGAAAAAAACTAAAATGATAAGTAAATATTTCAGCTAATATTAGATGGTAAAAGGAAAAAAGAGTGTGAAAAAAAGAGGAAAGAAAAATGAATTTTCTATAAAGGAAAATTACAAAATCTGTTGGAATTATATTAAGGAATCTAAGGGTTTTATTTGGGTAGTTGTTGGAATATTTTTTGTCTTTGCTTTGCTTGGTTTTTTTGTACCTGTTCCTTCTGATATCTCGAATCAGCTTTTAAAATACATTCAAGAAATCTTAGGACAGACCTCCGGAATGAATGCCTTTCGGTTAATTTCTTTTATATTTTTCAATAATGCAAGAAGCAGTTTTTTCGGGTTAATTTTTGGAATTGCGCTTGGGATATTTCCTGTTTTTGTTTCTTTGTTTAATGGATACATTTTAGGATTTGTTTCAAGAAGAAGTGTTAATGCTGAAGGAATTTTTGTTCTTTGGAAACTTTTCCCCCATGGAATTTTTGAGCTTCCTGCAGTTTGGCTTTCTCTTGCAATGGGGATGAAAATAGGAGCTTCGTTAATTGACGGAAAAGGAAAGTTTAAAGAAAATTTCTACGCTTCTCTAAGAGTATTTGTTTCAGTTGTAATTCCTTTGCTTGTTATTGCTGCGACAATAGAAGGAACACTTATAGCGGTTTTAGGATAATTATTCTCTCAAATCGTTGATTCCAAGAACTATCAGTACTAATCCTATAAGTGCGACCATCCAGACAACTCCTCCTTTGAGGAATTCCCATGCTGCATGTCTGAAGTTCCAGAATGTTCCCCATCCTGCAGAGTACCATGTGAAAACGATAACTCCAAGAAGGACAACAAGTCCCAGCAATAATTCAGTCCATTTATTCATGTTTTTTGAGATTATCTTTAATTTAAAAAGATTCTTGTGATTTTTGGATTAGAAAGCCTTAAATAATCGTTTTTTGTGAATTTTTTATGAGTTTGAATAAATTCAATTGCCTTGCAATTCCAATTTAATAATTCTAGTTTGAACTCTAATAAATATTCTGATAGCTTCTGTAAGAACTATGAAAAAAGTTAAAGATTTTCTGTGGAAACCTGGAATGACTCTCGAAGAGTGCGTTGATTCATTTGGAAATTTGGGCTATCAGGCTGTTGAACTTAATGAGGCTGTTAATGTTGCTTTGAAAATGAAACGAGCAAAAGCTAAAGTTTTTTTGACATTTACTTCAAATATGGTTACTTCTGGTTTGAGGGGATTTTTTGCGCAGCTTTGTCATTTGAAAATTCCAAATATAATTGTTACAACTTCTGGAAGCATTGAAGAAGATATAATGAAGACTCTTGGAGAAGGATTTGAGATTTCAAACTTTTATGCAGATGATACTGCCTTACATGAAAAAGGAGAAAATAGGGTGGGAAATTTGATAATAAATACTGAAAGTTACCTGAAGTTTGAAGATTTAATGAATGAATTCTTATTGAAGATTTATGAAAAGAAGAGGAGGATTTCTGCATCTGAGCTTTTGAAAGAGATAGGTTTTATGCTCGGAAAATTTGGAGGAAAAGAAAATTCAATTTTATATCAGGCTGCAAAGAATGACATTCCAATTTATTGTCCTGGGATTGTGGACTCTTCATTTGGTTTTCATCTTTTTATGTTCCAACAGAAACATGAAGATTTTATTGTTGACAATATTCAGGATATGAGTAGAATTGTTACAGATTTGGATTTTGATGAAAAGAAAGGACTGATTTCTCTAGGCGGATCAATTTCAAAACATTATGCAATCTTTTCTGCTTTGCTTTCAGGCGGTTTTGATTATGCAATTTACATGACTACAAGTCATTCAAGTTCAGGAAGTATGAGTGGGGCTACAACTGAAGAAGCCAAATCCTGGGGAAAACTTAAAGATAGTGCCGAGGCAGCTACAGTGGTGGGTGATGTTTCGATAACCTTCCCTTTGATGATGTCTTCGGTTTTAGATAAAATGAAAAAAGAGAATTTGCTGGAGGAATAAATGGAAGCAAAATTTGTTCTTAGCAAAAATAAACTTAAGGACCAAGTTGAAATTCTTGAGAATCTTGGATTTAAGATTTCTTATTCTTATAAGACAAATCATGAAGTTGGAAAAGTTTTGCAGAGTGAAGATTTTGGAAAGAATGTTGATTTTTCAATCCATGCTAAGGAGGAAATTTTGGATATTTCAGATAAGAAAAAGATTTGGTTTTTTCTTCAGGCCGAATCCAAAGAGGAAATGAAAAACATTTTTTCAGAAGGGATAAGGAATTTTGTTATAGATAATGAG
The DNA here is from genome assembly GCA_964551065.1 of Candidatus Woesearchaeota archaeon. Taxonomy (GTDB): domain Archaea; phylum Nanobdellota; class Nanobdellia; order Pacearchaeales; family GW2011-AR1; genus JAKLIN01. Next base: position 17,843 of record CAZKAU010000003.1, read on the forward strand.
ATTGATTTGGAGAATCTTTTGGAAGTTGCTGAGGAAAGTAAAATTAAGTTAACTATTTCCTTGAGAATGAAATTTCAGGAACACCGGGTTGGAACAGGGAAGTATTTTGTTTACGGGATGCCTTCAAAGGAAATTAACGATTTGATTTTGAAATTGAAGGGAAATAATAATTTGGATAAGATTGGAGTTCATATTCATAGGAAAAGTCAGAACACGAGTGAATGGGAAATAAAATCTGAATTGGAGGATTCTCTTTCTGATGAAACTCTTGAGGTTGTCGATTTTGTTAATTTTGGAGGCGGATTGCCTATTGAATATAAAAGTTACAGCGCTTCAACAATGAATTATATTTTGAATAAGCTTCTTGAGGCAAGAGAATTTTTGGAGATTCATGATATTAAATCTTATATTGAACCTGGGAGATTTCTTGCGGGTCCGAGTGTGAAATTAATTACGGAAATAATTCAGGTTCAGGGAAGTACTCTTGTTTTGAATACAACTATTTACCAGTGTGCTTTAGATACGGTTTTAACCGGAACAAAGATGATTGTGGAAGAAGAAACTAGCGAGAATTCAGATGATGTCGGATTTTATCTTTTGAAAGGGAATTCTCCTACAAGGGATGATATTTTTAGATATCGTGTCGGATTGCCTATTAAAAAAGCAAGGGTGGGGGGAAGAGTTGTTTTTCTTAATGCGGGAGCCTACAATTATACCACCGATTTCTTTGGTTATCACAAATTAAAGACAGAATTTGTTGAATAAAGCAAGGATTAAATAGCTATCTTTTAATATATAATTATGTTGACAAAAAAACAGGTTGAGGAGATTCGCGAGCATCTTCAACATGCAAATGAACCCCTTTTTCTTTTTGATAATGACCCTGATGGTTTGAGTAGTTTTTTATTATTGCAGAAATATGTTAAGAAAGGGAAGGGATTTCCTATAAAATCATTTCCTGATTTGAATGAAACTTATTTCAGAAAGGTTCAAGAATTGAATCCAGATTATGTTTTTATCTTGGATAAGCCGCTTGTTTCAAAAGATTTTTTTGAACGGGTTCATGAGGTTCATATTCCCATCGTTTGGATTGACCATCATGATATGGACAAAAATAAAATCCCTAACTATGTCCATTACTATAATCCCCTATTCAACAGGAAGAAAACAGATGAACCTGTGACCGCCTTATGTTATCAAATAAATCCAGATAAGAATCTTGATTGGCTTGCAACAGTTGGCTGTGTTTCCGATAGATTTTATCCTAAATATTACAAGGATGTTAAAAAGAAATATCCTGATTTGACAATTGATTCCGAGGATGCTTTCGATATTTTCTATAATTCGCAAATAGGGAAAATTGCGAGAATGTTTAGCTTTGGTTTGAAGGACAGAACTACAAATGTAATTAATATGTTAAGATTTTTGATGAAGACAAATACACCTTATGAAATTCTTAGTGATTCTTCTTTAAATAAAGGGATGCATAGGAGATTTGACGAGATAGAATCTAAATATCAAAAGTTAATTGGAAAGGCTCTTAACTATGTCAAAGAAAATAACAAGGTTTTATTTTTTCAGTATAGTGGGACTTTAAGCATCAGTGCGGATATTTCAAATTATCTTAGTTATAAATTTCCTAATAAAACTATAGTTGTAATTTATGTTACCGGAATAAAAGCGAATATTTCAGTCAGAGGAAAGAATATCCGAGAGAAAGTTCTGAAGGCTATTGGCGGGCTTCCTATGGCTACAGGAGGTGGTCATGAGGATGCTACAGGTGCACAGGTACAAATAGCTGATGTTGAGACTTTTAAGAAGAGGTTTAGAGATTTGTTTTGATTATTTCTGGAGAAGGGATTCTATTCCTGAAGCTGCAAGGATTCCTACGGTGGTTATTGCAGTATTGTACAAAAGCAAAAGTACATCTCTTCCGAAAGCGTTTGCCTGATAGTCTAATTCTTGTCCTGAAGTTGCTCTTCCCATAGTTTGGTAATACCCTTGTACACTTCTTCGGTGATGGTTTATTACCCCTACAAGAGGAATTAAATCTATTTTTTTTATTTCATATCCTTTTTCCATTATTTCTTAAACGGCTTTTATTTTTTAAGCATATCTGTTCTGAAAAGTAAAGAAATATTTATAAACATCTTTTCTTTGGATTTATTATGAGTAGCTGGATAAGATCTAATGCCATGAATTGCTTGGGTTTTAACCTAGTCTACACTACAATTAAACCCTTGATTTAATCCTCCAACATTCTTTGGGTTTGGGTTGAATCAAGACATTTCTTAATTAATTCAGACCGAAGAACAATGGCGGATTTTGAAACATGTCCAAAGAGGAAGATATGGAAAAAGAAGCCGTAGAGAAAGAGTTAAGTGCTTTAATGGAAATTACATTAAGGCTTGAAGATGAAGTTAACTCTTTTTGCCAAGTGCAGATAGAGTAATCGCATTTAATCGGAATCGTCTTATAAGACGTTAATAGCTTCCAGTGTCTAATAACTTTTACCTATATAAACAACGTCGGTTGCAGGAGCTCCACATATTATACATTTTCCCTCTCCAAAGGGCTTTTCAGTTTTGTTTGCCACTGTTCCCCTGATATCTGCATTAAGTTCCTGCTCCACTATTCTAGCACAAGGAATCCCTTCAGGACCTACAGAACAGAAGTTTACCTTCGCAATCTTTTTTTCACTCATTGCTTTTTTCAACTCTGTTTTTGTAGAACAATTTACAGTCTTTCCATGCGTGAATCTATCTGCTTTTTTGAGAAGTCTCTCATCATATTCTTCCCCTAATTGTTTAATATCTGAGATCTTTGAAAGAGAGATGTTTTCTTTTTTTCTAGTATCACGCGTGAATAGGCTTGCCTTTTTTTCCTTGATTTCTTTTTCTCCAATTTCTATCCTGAAGGGGACTCCTTTAAGTTCCCATTCGTAGAATTTTTCTCCTGGTCTTTTTTCTTCCCTTTGATCCAGTTCAACATCTAATTCGAGCTTTTTGAGTTTGTCTTTTATTTTGTTCGCTTCTTTCAGAACTTTTTCTTTATTATCTTTATTAAATATCGGAACAATAACGACTTGAACGGGAGATATGCAGAAAGGCATTACCAAACCTTTGTCATCTCCATGAGTTGAAACTACTGAAGCCAGGATTCTGGAAATTGCAGGACCATAGCAGGTTTGCCAGCCATATTCTTCTTTTCCATTTTCATCTTTGAAAACTACATTGAATGCTTTTGCGAAATGTTGCCCCAGAAAATGTGTTGAAGGCTGCTGAAGAAGTTTTCCGTCGGGCATTATCACATCTGAACCTATGGTATATTCTGCTCCTGCGAATTTATCCCAGATAGGTCTTTTCATAGGGAAGAAGGGAATTCCGAATTTTTGATGCATTATTTCTTCAGTGGTCCTTATATCTTCTTGAACCTGTTCCTCTGCCTGTTCTTTTGTTGAGAAAACATCATGGGTTTCTATCCAATAAAATTCTCTTGCCCTTATCAATGGTCTTGTGGATTTTGTTTCTAATCTGAAAACATTTGCTCTTTGGTAAATCTTTAGAGGAAGATCCCTATGCGAGCGAATCCATAGAGAATACATTTGGTACATTGCTGTTTCGGAAGTTGGACGGAGGGCAAGCTTGTCTTCGCCTTTTATTTTTTCGAGCCAGAAGACTTCAGGAGTGAAACCCTTTACATGCTCTGATTCTTTTTTGAAATTTCCTTCAGGAATAACTACCGGGAAAAATGTGGGTTTGTGCCCTTTTTCTTCAAGAGCTTTACTGTACAGAGAATACATCTTTTCCATAGCCATTGCTCCCCAAGGTCTTATGACTACAAATCCCTTTACCCCATATCTCATATCAGTTACTTCTGCTTTATCAAGAACCTGAGAATACCATTCTGAAAAATTTTCATCCTTCTTTATATTTAGACTCTCTTTCGCCATTTTAATAGTTAATGAGGGTCTCATTTAAATTTTGCGATGCAATTTGGTTGATTGTTGTTTTTATGTAATCTGATCCCAGAGCAAATCCTAGACTTTCACCATTGCTTATTTTGAAACTGTTTATTCCTATGACTTCCCCTTTCGAGTTAATCAAAGGTCCTCCGGAATTTCCGGGATTTAGTGCGGCTGTTGTCTGGATATAATCTGCAGGGTTTCCGTTTACTCCGCTTCTGTTCACATAAGAGATAATTCCATTGGATGCTGAAAATTCTAATCCTAATGGATTTCCTATGGCTATTACGGGTTCGCCTATTTGGAGTTTTCCAGAATCGCCAAGTGTTAATGCAGGGTAATCTCCGTAGATTCTTAAAAGGGCCAAATCTAACTGTGAATTGTATCCAATGTATTGTGCGGTTATTGTTTCTTGCGTGTTTGTTATTATTCTTATGTTTGAGGCAAGGTTTCCGTTGCTATCTGCTAAGACATGCGCATTTGTTACAATGTAGTCAAATCCTGAAGATTGATTTACTATGAATCCGGTTCCTTGTCCCGAATCTGTTCGGACTGTTACAACAGAAGGAGTCGTTGTGTTGATTATTCCAGAGAAGTCTTGGTTTGTTGTTGCCTTTAATAAACTAATTTGTTGTGTTACGCTATTTTCACTTTGCTGGACTTTTGTTTGAATCTGAAGGATGTTGCTTGATAATGAATTTATTTGGGTTTGAGTTTCAAGTTTTAAAGAAGTTATGGAATCTTTAAGTTCGTTGTAATGTTGCATTTCTTGGGTGTAAGAGAAATAGAGGAGTATACTCATAAGGATTAAAGCGATAATTATTAGAGTGCCAAAACCTCCAATTAGTACCTTGTGATGCCTCTTTAATGCCATTTACATTACAAATCCTTAACATATAAAAACCTATTTATATTTTCTGGAATAGGCCTGTAGTTCAATGGACAGAATATCCGGTTTCGGCCCGGTTGATGGGGGTTCGATTCCCTCCAGGCTTATAGGGGTGTCAAAT
>CAZKAU010000004.1:0-19470 GCA_964551065.1 Candidatus Woesearchaeota archaeon
GCATCTTCGCTCCACAATTCACTATTAACCTGCCTATCCTGATCGACATAATTATACAGTTTCCCATCACTCTTCTGAACGTATTTAAGATAACTCAAATATGTTCTTATCAAATCTAATTGCTTAAACTGTTTGAATTCTTCATAGTGTTTCGTACAGACAAGAATTGCTCTTGCATTATCATCTAAAGTATATCCTGAGCTAATATCAGGAGTTGTCTGAACTGCAAACTGAATAATTCCAAAGTTATCCGTAAGTCTGGCAAGATGAGATGTATTTATATCAGGTAAAGACTCAAATTGTTTGGATTTGAGATCAACATAATTGTCAAACAAATCGCAGTAGTGCATAGCAACATTAGGCCAAGTCATAGGTCTTGTGTAATAGTAAGCCTCAGTCTCCATCTTCTTTCTCAATTCAGGATTATCCAAAAGCTTAAGGATTGCCTGCTCAAATTCTCCAGCATTATTATCAAATCCTACTAAAATTCCTCTGCCATTACTTAATGCGTCTCTTGCGTGTAAAAAAGCTGTAGAAATAACAGCCCTCCCGCACCCCATAGCATAGGACAAAGTCCCAGAAGTTATCTGATTTGGATTGGTACCTGAAGAAACATAAATATCTGTGGCCTTAAGATATTGGATAATCTCTTCAAGAGTCAAATACTTATTATAGAATTTTACATGCTTTTCAAGTCCAAGCTTCTTAATCAATTTTATAAGAGAATTCCTGTACTCCTCTCCATTTTCCTTTCGGACATTTGGATGAGTCTCTCCAACAATGAGGTAAACCAGATTAGGATACTTTTCAACCACTCGAGGAAGAGATTCTATAACCGATTCATAACCCTTTCCCGGGCTGATCATTCCAAAAGAAGACAAGATTATCTTTCCTTCATAACCAAGGTTAGCCTTTTCCTCATCCTGAGATTCAAAAGAAACTGTAGGTATCCCATGAGGAATCAAATGAATTGGGGTATCTACCCCATAATCTTTTCTTAAAATCTCAATAGCAATGTTAGTCATAACAACAATGTCTCTAACCTTCTCAGAAATGGCCTTGACAACTTTTTTCAATTTAGAGTCAGGACCTGGAAGCACAGAATGGAAAGTTATAACGACCGGCTTTTTCACAATCTCCAAAAATGCAAGAATGTAATCTCCCCACTCACCCTCAAACAATCCAAACTCATGCTGGATATTAACCATCTTTATCCTAGACGAATCATTAATCTTCTTAGCCGCCTCAATATAATCATTCATATCCGTGTCGCTAATCTGATAGATAACCTCCTGAGGATAATTATAGATGTTAACTCCATTATTATTCATAGCAACGATGCCAGTCTTAACATCTTTTGGAAGTCTCTGATCGATAGCACCAACTAAATCTTTTGTAAAAGTAGCAATCCCGCATTCTCTCGGAGGGAAAGTTGTCACAAATGCGACATCCGTGTCGTTAAAGTTCTTTCTCATTCACCGTCCTCTTTTACTAGACTAGAACTTTGCAGCTTTTAAATATTTTGTTTTTTGTAGATTTCTCGACGACAAAATCCAGAAAAAAACTTCGTCCATGGACCAAAAATCGTCTGGACCAGAGATAAAATTTGTCTGGACCTGGACCAAGACCTGACAAAATTCGGAAATTAGCTGGACCAAAAAACTAGACTAAGATTAAAATCCAGAAAAAAATCCTAAAACATAGGACTAAAAAGAAGATAAAAAAGTTGAGAGCTTATTTTATTGGGTTTTAGAAAAGTGTTCGTTGACTTTTTCCCAATTGATAACCTTCATAAAATTGTCAAGATATTCATCTCTCTTGTTCTGATATTTCAAATAGTATGCATGTTCCCAGATATCTACTGTTAAAATAGGAACTTTTCCAATCGTTACTGGACTTTCCTGATTTGCAGTGCTCATAATTTCCAACTTCTTATCTCCAGGATTCCAGACAAGCCATGCCCATCCACTTCCGAACTGCCCCATAGCTGCCTTCTTGAAAGCTTCTTCAAATTCTTTTAAGCTCCCAAAATTCTTCTTGATTGCTTCGATAACTTCACCTTCAGGCTTCACATCTTTCTTAAGCAAAGGCCAAAAGAAACTATGATTTAGATGGCCACCGCCATTATTTCTAACCGCATTTCTTATTTCTTCAGAAATTGAATTAACATTTTTGATAAGTTCCCCAACCGGTTTATCTTGAAGTTCTTCATGTCCTTCAATAGCCGCATTAAGCTTCTTAACATATCCGGCATGATGCTTATCATGATGAATTTCCATTGTCTTAGCATCAATGTAAGGTTCTAAAGAATCGTAAGCGTAAGGTAATTTTGGTAATTCGTGTGCCATTATTAACAATCGTAAATGTTTTTTAAAAATCTTGTGGTGGTGAAGTAACTATAATTCAAACTCCTCAATAAATTCCATAATAGATTTGTATCTCTCCAAGAATCTATAACCCTTCTGTGTTAATTCAATAAATCTTTCATCATTCTTATTATGAATCTCGTTTATGAAACCGCCCTGAATTAATTCGTTATAATACTCCTTGAATCTTGAAGAAGACATTTTAGATTTTCTTAAAAGAACTGTCGGCTTTATCATATTCCTATTCTCTTTTATTATCCGAAGAGTATCTTTAAGGATTTCTAATCGTCCCCTTTTTGCCATTTAATTTCCTGCCTTCTTAAGAACCTTATAGACCATTATGAAAAAGATACTCAAGGAAATTAAATAGACCAAGAGCTTAATTGTCTGCAAAAAAGCAGGAACCAAGATATTGATAATATTCAAAATTAAGAATATTAGGAAAAGAATATAGACTGTGTCAAATCGGTTCTTTTTAGATTTAAATTTAGAATTATGGGAGGAAAGATAAATTGAAACACCTGCAGAGATAAACAACAAAACACTAAGTCCAAGATAAAACATGGAATTGTTGAAGAATACCGTTACTAAAGCCACTACAACTGCCACGATATGAAATCCATAAATTACTTTTGAATTACCCTTAAGATTCTTTGAAAGGACACTTGCTATAAGATAAAATATGGACATCATGCTAAAATACATAAAGGAGGCCAAAACAAGATAACCTATTGCCATAGGATAAAACTCCAAAATTTCATGAAGATTAAAATAAGTCATAAGAATTTGTAGGAAAAGACGGATAAAATATGCAAATCCTAAAAACAAGAATGCGAGCCTAAAATATTTTATTCCCCTATATGAGCTTAACTCATAAATTTCCTTAGTTCCAAAATAAATCATTAAACTACAAAAAATAACCACAAATGAATAAATTATTTCAGCACCAATACCTAAATTGATTGGCTGCATCCCCGGACCCATTCCAAAAGCCATTTTATATATAGATACATCCAAAACATTATTTAAACATTTATAATTGAGATGGATTCCAAGTCCACCCATAGTGGATGATAAATTTGCTGTATCTCAATCCAAATCAGAGATGCCCCCAGATAGAAATAACTCTTGATAACTTTTTAAAGATAAGAGAATTATTGTTTACATGACTGAAATCATAAAATTAAAAGGGGTTTGGAAAATTTACAAAGAAGGTGAAGAAAACCAGGTTATAGCTTTAAAAGATGTAAGCCTGACAGTTCGTGAAGGAGATTTTATAGCAATCATGGGCCCAAGTGGTTCAGGAAAATCCACTGGCATGAACCTTATAGGAAGTCTTGATACTCCTACACGGGGAAGTGTATATCTGGACAAACACAACATTTCTCATCTCTCAGAATCAGACTTAGCACAGGTTAGGGGAAGGAGAATTGGATTTATCTTCCAACAATTCAATCTAATACCCAATCTTACAGCTAAGGAAAATGTCATGCTTCCTATGATATTCCAAGATATGGATGAATTTGAAAGAGAGAGAAAAGCACATGACTTGCTTAAACTTGTCGAATTGGGAGATAGGGTAGACCATTATCCTGGAGAACTTTCAGGAGGACAACAGCAAAGAGTGGCAATAGCAAGGGCACTAGCAAACGACCCGGAAGTTATTCTTGCAGACGAGCCAACAGGAAACTTGGACACTCATACTGGAGAAATAGTTATGAAATTCCTTAACAAACTCAATGATCAAGGAAAAACGGTAATAATAGTCACGCACGATCCTGATCTTGCAACTGAACACGCAAAAAAAGTTTTCTGGATAAAAGACGGAGAAGTTGAAAAGATTACTGAAAAGGTAAATGGAAAATGGAAAATTTTGAAAGGTAAATAGTCTCCTCTAAAATGATAAAAGATTATTTCGTTCTCGCATTCAAGAATCTCAAAAAAAGAGGTGCCAGAAGTTGGCTTACGCTTCTGGGAATTTTAATAGGTGTTGCCGCAGTTGTTTCATTAATCTCCTTGGGGAACGGATTAAAAGATGCGGTTAATTCTCAGTTTAATATAGGATCAACAGAAGTCCTAGCAGTTCAAGCAGGAGGAATAAATAGTTATGGTCCTCCAGGAAGTGGAGCTGCAAAACCAGTAACAGTCCAGGATGCAGAAGCAATCTCAAAACTTTCCAATGTAGAGGTAGTAATTCCGCGAAACATAAGAAATGTTAAAATAGAGTTCAATAAAAAAACACTCTTCACATATGCAACAAACATTCCGGATAATCAAAAAAATGCAAATTATGTATATCAATTCAATGGAATTAAAATAGACCGGGGGAAACTATTGAGTGCTGGAGACAGAGGCGTGGTAATGATTGGAAATGGCTTGGCAGATGGAAATAAAAACGGGCTTGGCAGAGATTTGAAAATAGGCGACACTATAAAAATCAATGGAAGAAATTTTAGAATCCAGGGGATAGCACAAAAAACAGGAAGTTTGATTTACGATAACGTCGTTTACATGAATGAGGTTGATATGAAAAACCTTTTGGGATATGGAGATGAAGTGGACATCATTGCCGTAAAAGTAATTGATAAGAGTCTAATGAATCAGACAAAAACAGATATTGAAAGATTAATGAGGCAAAGAAGAAACGTAAAAGTAGGACAGGAAGATTTTGATGTAACAACACCTCAAGCAACTCTTGCGAGCGTAAATTCAATAATCTCAGGAATCCAAGTTTTCATAATAATAATAGCCTCTATTTCAATTCTTGTAGGAGCGATAGGAATAACAAACACTATGATGACTTCTGTAATGGAAAGAAGAAGAGAAATAGGAATCATGAAAGCTATCGGAGCAAGAAATGAACACGTCTTCTATCAATTTTTTATTGAAGCTGGACTTCTTGGATTAATCGGAGGGATAGTGGGAGCGCTTCTTGGAATAACCATAGGGTATGCGGGAACAACTTCCCTAAATGCATTTCTCGGTTCTTCAACCCAACCACAAATAAGTTTCTGGCTTATCTCCTTCACAATTCTTGGAAGCTTTTTAATAGGAGCCTTTTCAGGATTCATACCTGCAATAAGAGCTGCAAAAGAAAATCCAGTGGAGGAAATAAGAGCATGATATCTAAAGAGATTGTAAAATATTCCTTGAATAATCTTTACAAAAAGAAATCCAGAAGCCTTCTAACAATAATTTCTATTTTGGTTGGAATAACCACCATCTTCATTTTTGTAAGCTTTGGACTTGGCCTTTATAGTTACATAAATAGTTTTGTTTCGGGAACATCTGCTGATAAAATAACCATCCAGCCAAAAGGAGGAGGCTTCACCGGAACAGGGAGTTTCGGCCTTGGAGAAAAGGATTTGACTGCAATAAAGCGTTCCAATGGAGTTTATGACGTGACTGGATATTATGCAAAGATAGGAGAAGTAAAGAGCAGAGATACAAATAGATTTGTTTTTGTAGCAGGACTAGATCCCAAAAAAATGTATCTCATGGATGAATTAGCAGGATTAAAACTAGACAAGGGCCGGGAGCTGCAATCAGGCGAAATGGCAAAAGCGGTTCTGGGGTATAATTATCAAATTGACAATAAAATATTCCCAAAAGGATTAGGCGTAAATGATGAGATAACAATACAGGGACAAAAAGTAAAAGTAGTTGGATTCTACCAAGAAGTGGGAAACCCTCAGGACGACTCAAACATTTATGTGACTGATGACTTTTTCAAAAAATTATATCCAAACACAACATATTATTACATGATTATTGCGAAAGGAGACTCTTCGAACATAACCAAAGTTGTTGATAATATAAGGAGTAGCCTTTTGAAAGAAAGAAATTTGAAAAAAGGTCAGGAGGATTTTGTGGTGGCCTCCTTCGACCAACTCCTTCAGTCATACTCTTCTGCGCTGGATATTGTAATAGGATTCATAATAATGATTGCGCTAATTTCGGTACTGGTTTCTGCAATAAATACATCCAATACTATGATAACTTCAGTCCTTGAAAGAATGAAAGAGATAGGAATATTAAAGTCCATCGGAGCAAGAAACTCTGAAGTTCTTACATTATTCTTGTTTGAATCTGGAGTTCTGGGAATTGTAGCAGGAACCATCGGGGTAGGACTTGGTTACGCTGCAACCGAATTTGCAGGTTATCTCCTCAAAGCTCTTGGTTGGGGATTCCTTCAGCCAGGATATTCTCCATGGTTATTCTTTGGATGTATAGCTTTCGCAACGATAACGGGAGCAATATCAGGAATAGTCCCGGCAATCCATGCTTCTAGAATAAGTCCAGTAAATGCATTGAGATATGAATGATGGCACTTAACATAATTTACGCAACAATCCATATAATGATTCCCTTTAGTATAATCATGTGGCTTAGTATCTTTTTCAATACTTCAAGACACCTTAAGGATTACAAAAAGAAGGAAAGAGTGAAAACAGGAATAATAACAACATCAATTACGGCTATAATAGTTTTAACCTTGCTCTTAATATTAAAGAACCTAAAATTATAATTACTCTCTCAAAAGCCTTTTCTTCTTATTCTTCTTATGCCTTCTATAGAATATATATCCCACAATCGCCACAAGGAGAATTCCTACAACAACATAACCCGTAGAAGAATTTGAAGAACCTGCAGTCTTTCTGTCTGTAAATGCAGAAGGATCAAAAGAAACCGTTTTGTTTACACTCCTTCTGACCCCATTAATGTCATTATAAAAAATGGTCAGGTTTAAATTTCCTTTATTTGGGGAAACTTCGAAACTTGCAGTCGAGTAATCATTAGAATCAAGAGAGCCAACTATATCCACATTTGAACCTTTAACTGTAAAGTTTTGTTGGTTTCTTGGAATCTGAACAGTGAGAGCTTCAACATCTCTCTTCCCTATATTAAGAATTTCTAAGGTCATCTGGTTTGTTGAAAAATCAAAACTCTTAACAAAAACATCAAAATCAGTTTTAGAGTCATTAACCGCAAGATTAAATTGTTGGGTAACTGCACTAGAAAGATCTCCTGTTCCAGAATTAGAATACCTTATTTCTATAGGATTATCTCCATCAAGAGCATTAGGATCGACCCTTACCTTGAAAGGAATAACCGCATTAGAACTATAATCAACTCCTGCATAGGTCCCTGAATTCAATGTCAATGTTGAACTCGCTCCGGGATCAAAAGATATAGGGTAATTTGGAACTAGCTGAAATAAAACTGAATTACATTCTGGATTTTGCAATCCTGAAACCTGGAAGACAAGCTTAACATAATCTCCTGGAACAGCAGGATAAGGTTCCTGATTAAGGAGTTGCGTCGTAAGAGTACACTTAGCACTAACGCTTCCAATTACAAATATAAATACAAATGAGAGAATAACAGTTAGTAAAAGTCCTCTTTTCATAAGTTGAATAGGATGGGAGTTATTTTAAATCTTTCTGAGAAAACAAATGATTATAAAACCCCGAATTGTCTATTTTTATTATGCCCAGATGGCACAATGGTACTGCGCCGGTCTCGAATAAAAATAAAATTTAAAGTCAATTAAACAAGAAAACCGGTTTCCGAAAGGATCTCCAGGTTCGATTCCTGGTCTGGGCGTTCAAAACTTAACAACCCTGTCATTTAAAAAAACATTTAAACTCTCTTTTCTAATTAAATCCTAAGAGGTAAAAAAATGACTGTTAAAGTTTATTCAACACCAACTTGCCCTTGGTGCATTAGAGCAAAACAATTCTTCAAGGAAGAAGGTGTTTCCTTTGAAGATGTAGATGTTTCAAGTGATGTTAATGCAGCAAGAGAAATGGTTCAGAAATCAGGACAAATGGGTGTACCTGTTATCGATTTCAATGGTGAAATTATTGTCGGATTCGATGAACCAAGAATAAAGCAATTAATGACAAAAGCTTAAAATGGAAAAAGGAAATTTTTTTGATTTTATTATTTTAGGTGCAGGAGGCACAGGATTAGCAGCAGCAATGTACTCTGCAAGACTGGGCCTCAAAACCCTTGTCCTTGGAACAACTATGGGTTCTGAACTTCCTGTTGGAGGAGTTATAACAACAACAGACAATGTCGAGAATTATCCTGGATTTGAACAAATTTCAGGAATGGAACTTGCAAAGAAGCTTGAGCAACATGCAAGAGCTTATGATGAAGTTACAATAAAAACTGAACTTGCTACAGACGTTCAGAAAAAGAAAAGTTGCTTTGTAGTAAAAACCGCAAAGGGAGAATATACTGGAAAAACTCTTCTTTTTGCAACAGGAACAAAATGGAGAAAATTGGATGTTCCAGGTTCAAAAGAACTAGAAAGAAAAGGTGTAAATTATTGTGCTTTATGTGATGGACCTTTATACAAGGAAAAAACAGTTGCAGTTGTCGGCGGTTCAGATTCTGCAGTTAAAGATGCTTTAGTCCTTTCAAAATATGCAAAGAAAGTTTATGTAATAGCCAGAAATGAAGTTCGGGCTGAACCCATTAATATTGAAAAATTCAAAAGCGACAAAAAAGCTGAAATTCTTACAAAAACCAATGTTACAGAAATTAAAGGAGATTCCATGGTTAAAGGCATAGTTCTTGACAAACCCCACAAAGGTAAAAAAGAAATTGCAGTTGATGGAGTTTTCGTTGCAATTGGCCATATACCTCTTTCAGATTTAGCAAAACCTCTCGGAGTGGAAATTGATGATCACGGAGAAATCAAAATAGACCACAAGACTGCAGAAACAAATGTTCCCGGAGTCTTCGCCGCTGGAGATGTTTCAGACAAAGGTTTCAAGCAATTAATAACTGGTGTTGGAGATGGATGTACTGCCGCTTATTATGCTTACGAATATATCACAAAAAATAAGATTGTTTCTTGTTAATTAATACAGACAAAATTAATCCCTCTTTCTTTATGAAGAAAAGTTCTATAATAATCAGGAATATCCATAAAATACTGCCATAAATCAATTTCATCATTGGTCCCAAATACGCTTAAAGCGCCTAAACCTTTCTTAACGGCAATTTCAAAACCTGGACCCATATAACTTTCAAGACTGGTCTTTGCAATATTTCTATCCGTTTCAGAAATACCCAAAATAGCAAGAGAACAAGACAACATAAGATTTTGATAAACCTCAGGATTACTTTGTAATAAACCAGAAAGCCCATCAAAATCTACCGGCTTTCCTTTAAAATCCTCTGAATAAAACATGGAAGAATTAGCTAAAATAACTTTTTAAGAATTTATCTGATGAAAAGCATAATTAAAATTAACCTCTGAACTTACCTTCAAAAGCAATTTCTTTCACAGCTTTTCTTTCACTTACAATCTCAGCTTTTCTTAAATCTTCAGGAAGATCTTCTTTCTTTCCAGGTTTTCCAACCGCAACCATTGCTTCAACAGAATATCCTTCAGGAACTTCTAAATCTTTCTTAGCCTTTTCATAGTCAAATCCAGACATTCCATGAACAACCAATCCTGAAACAGTTCCTTGCAATGCAAGATTCTCCCACGCAGCTCCTGCATCAAAAGAATGCGTAACTGAAGGTTGACCATTATGCTCAAAATTATTTTTTGAAACTATTACTATAAGTGCCCCTGCATTCTTCGTCCACATTTTATTAAAGTCGCCCATGAGATTGAAGAATCTATCCCACCCAGGAGTTTCCCTAAAAGCATATAAAAATCTCCAAGGTTGACTATCATATGCAGAAGGTGCCCACTTAGCCGCCTCGAAAAGGCTCATGAGTTCATCTTCGCTTATTTTTTCTCCTGACATTGCCCTTGGAGAATGCCTTCTCAGAAATAATTCTCCCACCGGAAATTCCGGCTTTCTTCCTTCAAATTCTTTTTTTGTAACTTCCATTTTAACTAACCTTTTTAAAGTTACTTTACAAAATAAAGTTAGGTTTATAAATCTTACTTGTGTTTAGTAAAGCAATGGAAGAGTGTCCTGCATTAAGAATTATGAAATTACTCGGAGAAAAATGGGTAATTGTAATTATCAGAGAACTCAGTGAAAAAGGAAAAAGATTCAACGAACTTAATAGAAACATAAAAATGAGTTCTCGAACTCTTTCTAAAAGACTCAAGGAACTTGAAAAGGTCAAGATAATCAAAAAACAATTCTTTAAGGAAATTCCTCCCAGAGTTGAATATTCTTTGACTGATGCCGGAAAAGACCTTATGAAAAGTTTCAAAAACCTTGATGAGTGGATTAAGAAGTGGAATATTAAGATTTAACATGGCAAAAGTCACAAATACTGAAAACGGAAAAACTGCGGAAGTCCAGGAGGGGGAATGGATTCAGGAATCTGCAGAGAAAGTAGGTGTTCCATTTGGATGTGAAGAAGGAATCTGTGGAACCTGTATGATAGACATTGAAGAAGGTGCAGAAAATCTTTCTGAATTAACTGAGCCCGAAGAAGATTTGATGAGAGATAAAAACCACAGATTAGCTTGCCAATGCAAAATAAAGAAGGGCGAAGTTAAATTCAAACTAAGTTAATTCTTATTAACAACAATAAAGAATTTAAACAAAAAGAAATTTGGCATAATATGATAAGAATAAATGAAAAGATTCCAGAATTCGGTGCAAAGGCACTTCACGAAGACAGAATAAAAAACATAAAGAATTCTGATTATTCTGGAAAATGGATAGTACTATTTTTTTATCCCGGAGATTTTACATTTGTTTGTCCTACAGAACTTGAAGAACTCGCAGAGAATTATGAAAAATTCAAAGAATTAGGTGTTGAAATTCTAAGTGTCTCAACAGATTCTGAGTTTGTTCACAAGGCATGGCACGATAATTCTCCTGCAATAAAGAAAGTTAAATTCCCAATGCTCGCAGACCCAACAGGAAAGCTTGCAAAAATGTTTGGAACTTACATTGAGGAAGAAGGAGTTTCTCTGAGAGGAACTTTCATAATAGATCCCGACGGAAACTTGAAAGCGTATGAAGTTCATGATAATTCTATTGGCAGAGATGTCAAAGAACTTATAAGAAAAATAGAGGCTGCACAGTTCGTCAGAGAACATGGCGGAGAAGTTTGCCCTGCAAGCTGGACAAAAGGCAAAGACACCCTAAAGCCAGGCTTAGATTTGGTCGGAAAAATTTAACCAAAACCCCTAAAAACCCAATAGTTTTCTATTTATCATGACACTAAATTTTGAAACAGATTTTCTTGAAAAAGAATTAAAGAAAAGAAAACCTAAGAAAGTTCTTGTACAACTAGCCGAAGGCATAAAGAAAAATGCTATCGACTTTGCTCCTATTTTTGATAAGCTTGGAATTGAAGTTGTTTTCTCAGGAGAAACCGAATGGGGTGCATGTGCACCTGCAATCCAAGAAGCTGAAGCTCTTGGAGTAGATTTAATTGTTCACTTTGGACATGCCGCATTCTTTGACGCACCTTTCCCTATTTTATATGTTGAGGTAAAAGATGAATTAAATCTTGAACCCCTGCTAAAAAGGTCTCTCCCTGAATTAAAGAAGTACAAAAAAATAGGATTCTCATATTCAATCCAACACAGACATGACTTAGACAACATTGTGAATTTTTACAAGAAGAACAAAAAAGAAGTTATCCTATCAAAAAAATTAGGACATGTTGCTTACGAAGGTCACATAGTCGGATGCCAATATGGAGGATTGAAAGCAATAGAAGAGAAGGTAGACTGTTTTGTTATTATGGGAAACCAGTTTCATGGAATGGGTGCAGTCCTTTCTGTTGACAAACCGGTAATTCTTATAGATGTTTATAACGATGAAATAACCGAACTCTCCGGATTGAGAAACAAAATACTAAAACAAAGAATGGCCTCAATTGAGAAATTCAAAAAAGCAAAAAACATTGGGGTTATCGTTGAAATAAAACCCGGGCAAAAATTCGGGTCCCATAAATATATGATGGACAAAATAAAAGAAAACGGGCAAAACCCAATTCTGATTACAATGAATGAACTAACCCCAGATAAAATTCTGAATTTTTATAGTGTAGATGCTTTTGTTGAATTAGCCTGCCCAAGAATAGCCTTAGATGATTATGCAAAATACCCTCGAACTATAATAACTTTCAAAGAGGCCCTCGTTGCCCTCGGAGTAAAGTCCTGGGAAGAAATTTTGAAGATAGGTATTGTCTAGTCTTAAAACTCGCAAAAAACCTTATAAATGGTAATATTATCTAATTTTTACATGAGCCTGTTGCTCCTTTCCGAAGAATGAGGAAAACGAGTGAAGGTAAATGCATGAGCCTGTAGCTCAGCCAGGTCTAGAGCACTGCTCTGATAAACCTTAATAAAGGGCTTTCAGCAAGGCAGGGGTCCACAGTTCAAATCTGTGCAGGCTCATTATTTTAAAATTTCTGGAATTTTCCTGATAAAAATATATAAAGTTGGGGGAATTATTTTATGCATGGCACATCAAGTTAAAGAAATCCAAAAAAATCTTACTGAAAAATCCCAAAGTAATGAAGCAACCGAGGAAGAATTTCTTTCAATTTTAAAATGGATAGTTCCGGGAACAACACTGCGTGCGGCATTAGACGGGGCACTTAAGGTTGGAAAAGGGGCTTTGATAGTTGTAGATAATGGAGAACTTCATGGACTTCTTGATGGAGGATTCAGAATAAACACAAAGTTTGTCCCACAGAAACTTATTGAGCTGACAAAAATGGACGGAGCAATTATAATCAGTAAAGATTTGAAAAAAATTAATCAGGCAAATGTCCTCTTAACCCCCAGCGGAAAAATAAAAACAAACGAAACCGGAACCAGACACAAGGCTGCAGAAAGAACTGCAAAACAGGCAGGAACTCTTGCTGTAGCAATCTCTGAAAGAAAAAACGAAATTACACTATTCTACAAAAACATAAGGTATCCTTTGATAAACACAGATGAACTTCTAAGAAAAGCAAATGAACATCTTCAGATGCTTGAAAAACAAAGGGAACTCTTCGATTCAAATTCGGAGAGGCTTACAAAAATGGACCTAAAAAACTTCTTTAATTTAAGCCAGGCAATCCAAGTAATACAAAAAGGAAAGCTTATCCAAAAGATCTCATCAGATTTGAAAAAATATTCTATAGAACTTGGAAGAGAAGGGACTCTTCTTAGAATAAGGCTTAAAGAAATTATACTTGGTGTTGAAAAAGAAACAGACCTGATAGTAAGGGACTATGCAAAACTAGATACTGACCAGACAAAATTAGTTTTAAGTGCTTTAAGCTATGATGAAATACTTGACGAAAATGTAATATGTCAGGTTTTAGGATACGAAAACCCAAATGCAAATGACTTCATCCCTGGATGGCATATTCTTATGAAAACCTCTCTTTCTGAAGAAGAAATAGAAATGATTGTGAAGAAAGCAGAAAACTGGAAAAGAATTTCAAACGCCGATGAACCCTTCTTCCATGATATCATTGGCGAAGAGAAAGCAAAAGCATTAAAAGAAGATATAAGAAAAATGAAAATCAGTTACAACATCTGATTGGAATGGCTATTTGCATCAAGTTTCAAAACAAATTTTCCTTTTGAAAGTTTAAAATCAGATATTGGGAAACTAACAGGAATTGACTTAAAATATGATTTTTTATCAGAAACTGCTCTAAGCTCCATTCCTTTCTCAAGATGCAAGATAGAAATATCTTTTACAGATTTTACACCGTGCAAATTAACTTCTTATTCAACAGTATTTTCAAATCTCCGGATAGTAGTCTTGGGCTCCTCTCTTGGAAGCTTAGAAAATTTCTTTAGCCTATCTGACTTGAAATTATCGAAGAAAAACTTTTTCATGTCTTCATGTTTCTTTTTATTCTCTTCTTCATGGGCTGCATTAACATTTATCGGAGGAAATTTATTTCCCATCGTAGAAATACTTATACTAATGTTCCCTCTTCGATCTTCGGGTTTAACATCCTTTTTATCAACATCTTTAAATTGTTTCTCAAGATTTCTCATTAAAGAATTGAAAATCATATTAAACCCTCTCGGGAGCTTCATCTCGTCAAGATTCATATTAAAAGAATCATCTTTTCCCAGCATCCCCAAATTTTCCTGTTTCCTGCTTAAAATATTTCCACAATAAGGACAGAAATCATAACTCTCTCTAAGATTCTTACCGCATCTTGGACAACTTTTCTTTTTAAACATTCTTAAAAAAGGATGGACTGATTTAAAAATATTATGGCTATTTTCGAAGGTACTTCTTTATAGAAAGTATCTGGTGAACCTCCCCTATAACTGTGGGTCTGAACTGCCTGAGAATAAGGTGTCTTAGTCCACCATTACCTGTATCCTTGACCTTTCTGACCTCTTTAACTAAAGGGATGAATATTCCTACGACAATCATTCTAAGAATTCCGCTAATCAGGAAGATAAACAAGATGGGATCCATGAAAGGGGTATGAATATATTCTATAAGTATAGCGCCAATTCCTGCTCCGACAAATATCCCCATCCCATTGAGCATGTTGTAATAAGAGATTGCAAGCCCTCTCTTTTCTTGATGAACATTGTCGTAAATGAAATTACTTGAAGCCAAATTAAATCCTGCCCAGGCCACACCACTTATGAAAACCGGTCCAAATATAAGATAGATTGGAGAATGTGAAAAAATCCAAAGAAGCGGAACTAAAGGAATCAAAGCTCCGGAGATATAAAGAACAACATAATTCCCAAATTTGTCTGAAATCTTTCCCCAAAGTTCTAAAACCAAAAGAGAGAAAACAACTGTTGAAAGAGTTATCATCATGTAAGTCACGTAGCTAAAATTCAAGTCTCTAAGCATATAAATCGCAAAGAGGGGAGAAGCAACTGCAACTGCCATATTCAAGAATGCCGAAAAGAAAGAAAATTTTGCAAAATTAGTTTTTCTTCCTTTTATCAAAAAACTGAAGAATGAAAAATAACTACCTTCCTTAAGTTCAAGTTTTGGTTCATACTGTTTTTTATAAAAATGTCTTGCAGTAAGTCTTGATAAAAATGCTAAGGCAAATAAAATAATAAATCCAAACATCGCCAAGCCTGCCTTCTTAAAAAGATCGAGAGTCAGTGCAGCTGCCATTGCCAAAACAACTGACACTGCACCTGCTAAAAGATTCCTCTTAGAAAACCATCTTCCCCTGTATCTCTCATTAACAATATCTCCAGTCCAAGAAAACCAAGCAGGAGTCCCCATATTAAGAAATACAACATAAAAAGCATAAAACAAAGAGAAAAGCAAAGGAAGAACGCTCTGAATAATATTTGTCATATAAAGGATTGCTATCACAATCATTGGAAGCCAAGCTAAACTCTCAAATAGAGCAGACCTAAGAAAAACCTTTTTTCTTGGATATTTTTCTATAAGTCTTGAACCAAACATTTGACTTATAGGTCCAAACAACCCTGAAAGAGAAGTTAGAAGAGCAACAAGCGAATTACTTGCATTTATTGCTATAGCAAAAGGAGAAAGATAATAATCTCCAAAAGAACTTCTTGCAGAAGTAAACATTCCTGCCTTAATGCTATTTTGCCTAGCCTTGTAAGTTTTCTCCCTAATTCTTAACCGCTCTTTTTTCTCTTCCTCTTTAGTCACCATCTTTATAATAACTAAGAATGATTTTGGTTTTTATAATTTTAGAATAGCCCCACCAGGATTCGAACCTGGGTCACTGGCTCCAGAGGCCAGTATACTTGACCACTATACTATAGGGCTATAACAAGGTTTAGAAATATAGGGTATAAAAATCTAACTTTTCCTCTTGCTTCCCTTAATAATCCTATTCATAATAACTCCAATAATTACAACATTGAAAAGCATTCCAAGATAAGATTCTATCATAGCTACGACCCTCGAGGCTCCAACAGGATAATAATCTCCATAACCCACTCCCGTAAAAGTAATCATGCTAAAATAATAATAATCCATATTAGTAATATTGGCTTTTGAGAGAACCTGTCCATTATATCCCAAGTCTCCTATTCCTGCATAAAGACCTACAAAAATAGTAATTATTATGAAGGTAAGAGCGACATAAGCAGAAATCAAAAATAGAGGATTCCTGTTATTATTGATTAATATCTTAGACCAAATTACCATAGCGGTTAAATACAAAAAGCAAACAAAAAGGAGTATAAGAAAAACCAAATTAAGTGGTGAAACCAATTCCATGTTCCTAAAGGAAAGTGCAAGAGAAAGAATAGAGTAAACTACGAAAATCAAAAGGAAGATAAGATGCTCAGCATAAACTTCTTTCCCTTCTGTCTTAATCTGGGTAATCTGGAATATTGTAAGTGCCGTGAAAAGAACAACTGCAAAAAGAGAGCCATAAATTCTAAGACCTATCTTATGTCCAAAAGAAATCATAAAAAGCATAAATAAAAGAGATCCTAAATACACCCAATCAAAACCCCTCATAGTTTTCACAACCTCTTTTAAACCCATAAATTTTATTGGAAAACAAAGTATAAAAAAGTAATGCCCCGACCGGGATTCGAACCCGGGTCACTGCCGTTCTCCATGCCCTTAGAAAAACTTTGGGCATGTTAATTAAAACGCCTGTCTGTGAGCAGACAGAGATTATCATCTTAACGACTAAATCTCGGCTATTTGAGAGGGCAGCATACTTGGCCTCTATACTATCGGGGCATACTCCGATTCCTTAAAGGAAGGGTGACTTGTCAGGGGAACCTTGGTTCCCATACGACTATACTATCGGGGCATAATTGATAGTAATTTAAGATAGAAACTCACGCTTTAAAAGATTATTCTTATTTCTTTTTCTTTCTCTTATTAGCTTCTTTCCAAGCTTTCTGAGCATTCTTACTTCTGAATCTGTTGAATAAATTATAAGACACAAAAACAATTCCTCCCAAAACCAAGACAACCAATGCATAGTAAAAAACATAACCCCTCTGCATTTGCCTAAAGAATGAAGGAGTAGCATTAGTGAAAAAATCCCTAATAGTATTCCAAATTTCTGAAATAGAACCTGAAGAAGTTTGTTCGTTAACAGCATTTCCTGCCAAAGGAGTGGATGCGAAAATGGTATAAGTTGAAAATCCTGGAGACAAAGCAGAGAAGTAATAATATTGAGTATCCTCGCTCGTCAGATTTGTAGGCAAGGGACCCCACCCAGTACCGGGATTTCTGTAAAGGACAATGCTGGAAGTATTCAAATCATTATCAGTTAACCAACTCTTGTTAACTTTGAAATCTATTGAAACATTATCAATATCTGTATCATTTATTCCTGAAGTATTTATCTCAAAAGACTGATAAGTTAATCCGGGACCTGCAACTTGTAAATCAGAAGATGAAACAGAAGTGGATGTAAGAGTAATTCCCACATTCGAAGCATCTTTGTTTGTAGTTATCTTTAAACTTGTAAAATCAATTCCGCTGGAAGAATTAACATTAAGGATTGCAGGAACTCCTGCAGTAACACTTGAAATCGTTCCTGTAAATGTTTCAGAAGGTGCAGAATTGTCTGAAGTCGTACCTGTTGTCCCTCCTCCGCTTGTTGTTCCTCCGCCCCCTCCCGAAGTAATTGTTGTAGTTGTCGCAGGAGCGACTGTTGTGAAACTTGCATTTGTGGAATTCAAATTACCTGCAGAATCATTTGCATAAATAACAAGAGTGTATGTTCCATAATTGGAAACAACTGCAGAAACCTGCGAATTGCATGCAAACGTCTTATTGTTGTTGCTTCCGTCAACGCTTCCGCCGGAATAAATTGTATAGAAGCATCTGCTTAAATTCATGTTGTCAGATTCATTGGAAACAAAGCTAATGGAATTGCTTCCGTCAGTTGTCGTCACAGAAAGATTTTCAGTTAAAGGATTAACATTGTCTGTTCCGAAAGTCAAATTGTTCAATGCAAAGGTGTTGAATCCCGAGCTGTCCGCACAAAGAACATTCCATTTGTAAACAGAATTATTTCCAAAGTCTATCGTAGTAGTAACCGGAGAGCCGAGGGTTATAGAAGTCAGGGTCTTGTTAAGCTTCCAGGTTCCCATGGAATTTGTATAAATACTGCAGTTTGGTATTGAAACCGCGTCATTTGCAGTAAAGTTAAACTCAATACCTTCTCCCGCTCCAAACCACGAATTGTTCGAAGGAGAAGCAATTGAAATAACCGGACCACTTAGGGTAACTGCAAAACCAACTGATGAAGAGACCAAATGCCCGACACTGTCATTTGAATAAACAACCAAAATATAATTTCCTTCTCCAGGAACACTGAAAGAAGTGTTTCCCGAAAGAGTGGTGTTTGAAATTAAATTGGTTCCGTTTGAATATTTCAAGCCATACCATGTTGAACTAACTGAAGTCCCCGCATCTGAAACAGTGTAATTCAAAAGAATATTTGAAGAAGCATAATACTGCGAAAGAGGAGATGAAATATTGAGTGAAGGTGCTTGCGTATCAAGATTAATCTCTCCTCCAATATTTGTTGAATTAGCGAAACCGTAATCATTCACCGCAGAAGCATTTATGTAATAAGCTCCGTCGCTTAATCCTGTAAAGTTTACAAAGAAAGGCGAAGTCTGTGAAACGGTGCTCTGGACAAGAGATGTTGAATTGTAAAGATTAACAGTTATATTATGCAGCCCTCCCCCATTGTCTACAGCAGTAACATTAATCTGTATGTAGTTTCTCAAATAAGTTCCCGCAATGTCACTTGAAGGAGCAAGAGAAATATTTGGAAGAGGCAAGGGAGGAATAGTCAAAGGCAGATAATCAATCGTTCCGTTGAAAGAATAACTCAGGTCGCAAATCCCATTTGCATCATCATCTGGACACGTTTCAGAATATCCTGTCCCTGTAAGATTTGCCCAATAATTTCCGCCAATATAAGGTCCTCCAACAATATTTGTTCCAAGAGTTTGAGTTGTATTAAGATAAATTGTAACAGCAGAGTTATTATAAAAATTAAAAGAATTGTTAAAGAAATTATCGTAAATATAATTCCCTGCAGACTGAACAATAACACCATACATAGAATTGTTTGAAAAAGAAGATTCATTAACAATATTATTTGAAGAGGACAATATATTTACTCCATTGAAGTTGGAATTTGCTGTTAAATTTGTTACACTTGTATTATCTGAATAAGTTAT
>CAZKAU010000004.1:19480-22298 GCA_964551065.1 Candidatus Woesearchaeota archaeon
TCAATCCACAACCACCCGAATTAAAATTGAAGTTAGATATTGCATTAACTACTGTATTATTAGGGCTTACTTGGAATTGTATTCCATTTTGTGTGTTATAATTGGTGGTTACATTATAAAAATAATTATTTGCAGAATCAATAATAGAATAAATTCCGTTTTGGTTATAATTGGATATAGCGTTATATACTTTATTATTGCTTGAGGCTTGATAGAAATAAATTCCATGAAAATTATTTGAGAAAGCTGTTACATTCGTAATAACATTATTGCTGGAGTTGTAAAAAAATTCAATTCCATAACCGTTTGAATTTACAATCACATTAGAAATCTGATTATTGCTCGAATTAGGATAAAGGCTTATTCCGATGCCATTATTATTTGAGGTTATGTTGTCCAAACCATTCTGGAGGCTAACATTAAGAAGAATTCCAAACATAGTATTTGAACTCGAAGTTACATTTCGAAGTGTATTATTTGAACTTGAAATCAAGTAAATGCCATCATAAAACCCCCCAATCTGACAATTAGTCAAATTGACATTATTGGAATTTTGAAGCAGAATGCCATAAGTACTTGCAGCCTTCGTTCCATTAATCAAATTCCCCTGGCAATCAAAAGTGATATTATTCACATTCGTGATATTTATCGCAGTCGTTGAAATTCCAGTAATTGATTGATTAAGCCTTACAGTGTCTCCGGGAGAGGCCGCAGCAATCTGAGAATTGCATGTCGAAATAGAACCGCATTCGTAAATCTGTCCAGCGCTTACAACACTGCTGAATAAAGCTATGGAAACTACAAGAAGGAAAACCGAAAGCGCAAGAGCTACAAGCATTACTGAATCTCCTCTTTTACCCATACTTTTCATAACAATCTATCCTATAAAAACATTATTGGAATCATTTCTTTTTCTTTCTCTTATTAGCTTCTTTCCAAGCTTTCTGAGCATTCTTACTTCTGAACCTGTTGAACAAGTTATAAGAAACAAAAACTATTCCTCCAAGAACAAGGATAACAATTAGATAATAGAATACATAGCCCCAGCTTGTCTGTCTAAAAAATGTTGGAACAAAGTTTCTGAAAAACCCTCCAATTTTATCAAATATTGTCATCTTCTGATAATCTGGATTTGGATACTCTCCGTAAATTGTATAGTCTGAAAATCCGGGTGAAACTGCTGAAAAATAATAGTACTGCGAATTATTTGAAACAAGAGTTGTTGGCAATGCGGTCCAAGTTCCTATCGCCCCTCCCCCTACGTTTCTGTAAAGTGCAATACTTGAAGGATTAATATTGTTTGCAGTCATCCATGAGGTATTAACAGTAAAATTCATAACAACATCCGTTATCTGTGCATCATTTATATTTGCATAATTTATCTGGAAAGATTTGTAAGTCGTCCCAGACCACCATGCCGCACTTGTGTCAATTTTCATATCTGTGAAAAGGAAAGTGT
This sequence comes from Candidatus Woesearchaeota archaeon, assembly GCA_964551065.1. Classification (GTDB taxonomy): domain Archaea; phylum Nanobdellota; class Nanobdellia; order Pacearchaeales; family GW2011-AR1; genus JAKLIN01. Next base: position 20,940 of record CAZKAU010000004.1, read on the forward strand.
CAACCGAACTCGTATTCACAGAAACATTCGTGAGATTTGTGTTTGTTGTCAAAGTCAGCGAAGTTAAAGGCACATCGCTTGAATTAGTATAAACTGTTACAGGAACTCCTGCAGTTATGTTCGTGAAAACAGCCGAACTCGTTGTGCCTGCAAACAATCCTCCTGTTGTCGTAGTCGTTCCTCCTGCAACAGTTGTTCCTCCTCCGGAACTTCCTGTTGGCGTTCCGCTTGGAGGTGTTGTTGGGTTAGTTACTGGAGCAGCTATGTAATGATATAAGGGAAGATAATCAAAATTCACACCATCTGTAAGATTATATTGAGAATCACAAAAACCATCAGAATTTGCATCTGTACAGGTCGCTGAAAATCCTGTTCCAGGAGCACTTGAATTTCCCCAAAAGTTACCGCCAATATAAGAACCCCCCATTATGTTAACTCCGGTAGTATTGGTTATATTAAAATAATTTGTAAGTCCTACAGTGACATTCTTATAATTAATACTATTATTAAATAGATTATTATAAAATAAATTATAATTTGAGGAATACTCCAAAGCAACTCCTGAAAGAGAATTATTCTCTAAATAAGAAGAATTAATTCTATTATAAGTGGAAGAATAGAAATAAGCTCCATAAGATCCTTCAGATAAATTCGCGTTTGTTATATTATTATAACTACTCGAAGAAAAAACTATATTTTCATTATTGTTCTTAAAGGAAGTTAGATTTACTAAATTATTATAACTAGTGCCTTGCAGATAAACACCTGTCCCTGATATCGAAGGTCCACCTCCTCCCGAAGTCCCATAATATTCGATATAAAAATTAAAATCACTTAAACCTATTTCTGATTTGGGAATTCTAAATTCACACATTGAATGAGTATAGTTTACCTTGTTGGTCATTCCAAATCCACAAACACCCCATTGACTATCTGTATGGTTAATCTTGAAAGTCTTCTCACCTGAAGTTGCATTAATAGTAACCGAAGCCCAATCCTGAGTATCCTTAGTATTATCAGCAGTAACATCAAAGGCAAAATAAACATAATCAGAATCTTCCTTCCCATAAATATAAGTCCAACCATCTGGATGACCTGTCGTTGGTTCCCAATAAACCTGATCCATAGGCTGAGAATAATTATCTTTTGAACTTATGACACCATCTAAATAGATCGAACCATTGTCGGTAGAGTTATAATTAAGATAATTTGTTTCAGGATACCTGAATGGAGATGCAGGACCATATTCATTTGCAGTCAAATAAACGGTACTGTTGCCTGAACATTGTGAGGGAATATTCCATAAAACCTCAATAGGGTTTTGATGAGCATCTGTAACATTCAAGTCAATATTTTGAA
>CAZKAU010000005.1:0-14825 GCA_964551065.1 Candidatus Woesearchaeota archaeon
ATAACCCTGAGGTTGTTGATAATATTGATCTTGCCCATAACCTTGTTGTGGATCATACCCTCCTTGTTGACCGTAACCTGCATTTGGGTCCTGTCCATAACCTTGTTGTGGATCATAACCTGCATTAGGGTCATAACTACCCGCATTTGGGTTGTAAGCATCCCCTGCATTTTGATAATCTTGAGGAGATGGAGGCTGCATATCGGGCTCTGCTCCCTGAATATCTGTTACTGCGTTTTTTATTTGGGAATGATTAAGCGCGTCCTGTATTTCTCTATATGATACCTTTTGTTTTTTTAATGCATCAGCTATATCTTTATCAGACATATTCTGGTTTCTCATCTGCGTTACTTGGTCTAGCACTCCCATTATTTTCTAGCGAAAGGTTCAAACATTCTCATTTGCTTTGCCAATATCTCTACATCGTCTTTCCTTGCAAATCTTTCAAATTCTTCAGATGCTGTATTAAGGAAAGAAACAAGTCTTTCGATATGGTTTTTGAGAACTTCCATCTCTTTTTTTATTTCAAGAATTTCAGAAGTTGACTTTTCTCTGGTTTCTATGAGATTTTTTCCAAGGAGTAGCACTTGGTTTTTCAAAGTCCTATTTTTCTCCTCTAAATCCCTTATTTTCATGGTAGGGTCAGGCATATAATTCTGATAATTAGGTTGCTCTTGAGCCATGATAAGAAAATGTTTAAGGAGTTTAAAATTGTTTCCTTTGCAATGTTTTCTAAGGATACAAAAAATTTTAAAGCAGGGGTTGTTCGTAGAAGTATCAAAAGGAGCGGATATGCAATTTAAGGAAGGTTCGAAACTATATTCTTATGAAACCCAGAAGGAAGGGAGTGAGGATGTTCTCTATCTTAACTATCTTGGAGCCCCATTCGTTCCGAGCATTGCAGATTCTCCTGAGACAATGGAAAGGGCAATAGATGCTCTCATTGAAAATCCAAATGTTGCTAGAACCGTCTTTGTTCAGCAGAAGAATTACAATTACGATTTTAGCCAGACTTCAATGCTCCTGGAACTTTCTCAATTATACATTTATTTGATAAAGCAAGAAAGAATTCTTTCAAGAGAAAAACTTTCTGCAGGAAATGATAGATTTTTTACACGAAGATACAATGAAGTTTTTTCCTTCCTTTATCAACTTAAGAGAGATCCTATTTTTGCCTATATTGAATTGAGGAATATGATTGTTGAATCCAAGGTTGCTTTGGAAAAAGTAGATGAATCTTCAAAAGTGAATCAATCAAGTTATATCCGGCTTTTAGAAAAGATTTTCAATCTTTTGGAAGGGACTAAAGTTATTCAGAAAATTTTAAACTATTTGAACGATTACACTAAAGGAGACCGGGAGATTTATCATAGGGTTTTTGAGCCTGATGTTATTCCCAACTTTACTTTTACACGATTAGTTTCTTCCCTTCCAGAAGATGCAGACATTATAGACCAATATAAAATTTCCAGCAGTGATTATGATGAGTCTGTGGTTACAATATTGAGAAAGAAAGAGGAATCTAAAATGATTTATCATCTTGTTCCTCCCGAAAATTCTTTAGATGAGGACCAGAATATGCTCTTGAATCTTGCAAGGAATGTTCTGATTGAACATCAACCAAGGGCGGAAGAATTTACGGACACGGAAAGAACTAGGCAGGTTTTTTTCAATATCGCAAAAGATCTTCTTCAGGATTTAGCACAAAGCCAAAATATTTCTCTCACATATAATGATTTGAATAAACTTGCTAAGATTCTTGTAAGACATACTATTGGATTTGGGTTAATTGAAGTTTTGTTACAAGATAAATATATCCAAGATATTTCTCTTAATGCACCTATTTCAGCAACGAATATTTTTTTGAGACATCAAAATTATGATGAATGTTATACTAATATTCTTCCAAGTCAGGAAGATGCAGATTCTTGGGCTGCGAAGTTCAGGATGATTTCAGGGAGACCTCTTGATGAGGCAAATCCTATCTTGGATACGCAACTTGAAATTGACCGAATGAGAGCCAGAATTGCGATTATTCAACCGCCTCTTTCTCCTAATGGACTTGCTTACTCTTTGAGGAGGCATAGAGAAGATCCTTGGACGTTCCCTTTATTCCTGAAGAATAAAATGATGAATCCTATGGCTGCAGGTTTGATGAGTTTTTTGATTGATGGAAGCAGAACAATGTTAATTGCAGGAACAAGAAGTTCAGGTAAAACTTCTTTATTGGGAAGTCTTATGCTGGAAATTCTTCCAAAATATAGAATGATTGTTATTGAAGATTCTCTTGAACTTCCTTTGGAATCTTTCAGAAAACTGAATTATGATATTTTGCAGATGAAAGTTCGTTCTGCTTTGCTGAAGACAACTAATGAGGTTTCTGCGGATGATGGAATAAGAACAAGTTTAAGACTTGGAGATTCCAGTTTAATTATAGGAGAGGTTAGAAGTTCCGAGGCTAAAGCTCTTTACGAGGCTATGAGGGTTGGTGCTTTGGCTAATACTGTTGCAGGAACAATTCACGGTGCTAGTCCTTATGCGGTTTTTGACAGGGTTGTTAATGATTTGGAGGTTCCGGCTACAAGCTTCAAGGCTACGGATGTTATAGTGGTTGCAAATCCTCTTAAGTCTCCTGATGGGTTACATTCATTCAAAAGAATTTTACAGATTTCTGAAGTTAGAAAACATTGGAAGAACGATCCTCTGGAGGAAAATGGTTTTGTTGATTTGATGAAATATAATGTTGAGAAAGACGAATTAGAATTGAGTGAAGATTTAATTAATGGAGATAGCGAAGTGGTAAAGGCTATTGCCCAGAATGTAAAAGGTTGGGCTGGAAATTGGGATGCTGTTTATGACAACATTATGTTGAGGGCTAAGGTTAAAGAGGAACTCTTTAAGATTGCTGAAAAGACAAAACGTGAGGAAATTTTAGAGGCAGGTTTTAGTGTTCTTTCAAATCAGATTTTTCACAGGATTTCTGACAGGGTTTCGAGTGAGGTGGGGTTGCCCGTTTCAGAAAGAGTTTTCCCTGAATGGCAAAAATGGCTGAATCAAGAGGTTAAGAAGAGGGTTCTGTAAAATTTATAAATTACTTATTCATTAGTAAATCAATGGCAAAAGAGAGCGACTATCAAGATAAAGTTTTGAGGGAAATTATTGAAGCAAGAAGAGCAGTTCATGATATGAAACATCAGGGAGAGAATTATCATGAAGGACTTCATTCTGCAGTTAGAGCTTCTACCTCTTATCAGAAGGCAGGAGACATGTATCTTAAGCAGGCTAGAGTCTTGGAGGATGAGAGACAAGTTATAGGTACAATGAATAAGGCAATTCAAAATTATACTGATGCAAGAAATGTTCTTTTAGATTACGAATCTGGTTTGAGATCTGGAAAAATGATTAAAAGAAGCGAGATGCCGGATATTTCTCCTCTCAGAGTTAGGAGAGAGAGTCTTAATGAAACAATTAAGAAGGCTACCCTTGCTAGAGAGAAAGTAGAACTTAGATGGAGAAAAGGCGGAAGGCAGGCAGATTTAGAATCTTATCTAAATGGAACATCTTATCTGAAAGGGACCTTGGCATTGTTGTCCATATTTAGCCTGGTTGGTTCTTTATTCTTTATTTCTTTAAATCTTACTGGAGGAGTTATAGGGGTTCAAGAGAATAATAATCCTATTAGTATTGGTTTATTTATTGCAGGACTTATCTTTGCATTGTTCTATTTCCGACAGAAATACAGAGGCAAGTAAAGTTTTATTAATTAGAAAGTGCTTTTCTTTGAAAAGAGGTTAAACCATGCCATATCCGCCAAGACCTCCCGCAAGACCGAATATTAATGATATTCTTCAGAAGTACGGGAGCAAGATTGAGAACAAGATGAACACTGCTCCGAGAGGAAACGCTGCGAGCGGTTACAGTCAAGCTTATTCTACTTTCAAAGATGAAATGGCCCCTGCATGGGGAAGATATGAAAGACTTTGCCATAGTCTTGGGAATGTCATCAAGTTGAACGTAGCTAAGAAAGATGAGGATAGGATAAAGAAATACCTTAATATTGCACACATTGATGTTGAACCTTGGCAGGCGGTTACCCTAAGCGCGATTTCTTTTTTTGTAGTTTTCCTTTTGGGAATTTTTATTTCTGCTATAGGATATGCAGTTACAGGAAGTCTTCCTCTCTTGTTCTTTGTTCTTGTAATTGTAATTTCGATGTTCCTTTTTTATTATATTAATGGATATCCAGAAAGATTTGCAAATCAGTGGAGATTGAAGGCTAGCAGTCAAATGGTTCCGGCAATTCTTTATTTAGTGGTTTATATGAGACACACTTCGAATTTAGAGAAAGCTATTTCTTTTGCATCAGACCATTTGCAATATCCTCTTGCTTTGGATTTTAAGAAAGTTTTTTACAATGTTGAAATTGGGAAATTTTCAACTATAAAAGAGAGTCTTGACAATTATCTTCAGGTTTGGAAAGATTATTCCCCCGAATTTATAGAATCTTTTCATTTAATAGAAAGCAGTTTATTCGAACCGGAGGAGAATAGAAGGGTTGCCACTCTTGAGAAATCCTTGCAGGTTATTCTTGACGGGGTTTATGATAGAATGTTGAAGTTTGTTCATGATGTTAAAAGCCCTATTGAAAGCACATATATGTTGGGAACAACGCTTCCTGTTTTAGGAATGGCTTTGCTTCCTTTGGCTTCGTTGATGGTGGGTAATTTGCTTAAGGCAAGCCATGTTTTCATTATGTATAATATTGTAATCCCTTTCATGGCTTTTTTCCTAATGAATAAATATATGATGATGAGGCCAGGAGGTTATGGGGAGACGACGTTGTTGGAAAGAAATCCTTTGTATCATGAATTCAAAAGCAACAAACCTTACATTCATGCTGCTGTACTAACTGCTCCTTTATTTTTTATCGGACTTCTTCCTCTTATTTTTGGATTCACGCCCATACCCCAGATTCTCGGACTTCCAAGGGATTTTACTTTTGCACAAATAGGTATGGGGATTTTTGGAACGGATAAATTTTTTGGATTTATGACTAACTCTGTGACTGGTGCGGTTACAGGGCCTTTTGGGATGGGCGCTTTGCTTTTAAGCATGTTTATTCCTTTAGGGTTCGCACTTTTCTTTTCAATGGCTTACAAGGAAAAAACAAAAAATCTTCTTGCAGGAAGAGAAGCTACAAAGGAACTTGAAGCAGAATTTAATAATTCTCTTTTCCAACTTGGAAATAGAATAGGAAATGGAACCCCTCCTGAACTTGTTTTCGGAAAGATTGCTGAAGCTTCTACTGGTTTGAAGACTGCGGAGTTTTTCAAGAAAGTAAATTATAATGTTCAACAAGGCGGAATGAGCGTTGATGCCGCTATTTTTGACAGGAAGAGAGGCGCAATAAATTTTTATCCTTCACAACTGATTGCTACGAGCATGAGGATTCTTATCGAAGCTGCAAAGAAAGGATTGAGGGTTGCTGCTGTTAGTCTTATGTCTATTTCTGAATATGTGAAGAATGTCCAAAAGATTACGGACAGGTTAAGAGATTTGCTTGCAGAAATAATCTCAGATATTAAGAGTAATATCACTTTCCTTGCACCTTTGTTAGCAGGAGTTGTTATTGGTTTGGCTGCAATGATTACTACTATACTTGCTAAACTTAACCTTGCTCAGGCACAAGGAGGAGATGTTTCAGGATTAGGAAATATTGGAAGTATCCTTGGTTTGTTCGACATAAATAATATGATCCCTCCTTATTATTTGCAGATTGCAATCGGAATTTACATTGTTCAGATTATCTTCATCTTAACCGGAACTCTTGTAACAATAAATTCTGGAGAAGATAAACTTGATAAGGCTAGTTCAACAGGGAAGAATTTGATGAAGGGAATGACTCTTTACTTCATTGTCGCGCTTCTTTCAACACTTGCATTGTTTATATTGTCTTCAGTGGTGCTTGGAAACATAACCGGCTAATTCGAAAAAGTTTATTAAGAATATCTTTCTTTGGGTTATATGGAAAGGAGAGGGATAGTTTCGGATTTTTTGCCTTGGCTTTTGATAGGGGTTGCTATTCTTGTAATTCTTATGATTACCATTTTTGTATTGAAGGGAACAGGATTTTCTCTTATAGATAAGATTAAAGGACTTTTGGGAGGAGCTTAATGGCAGAACTTACAATTTCTCAGTTGATAAAAATAATTTTTTGGTTTTTGTTTTTTGTTGTGGTCTTTGTAGCTCTTTACTTTTTTTTCAAGAATCAGGTAATTTCTTTCTTCAAGGGATTTGGAAATAGTACGGGAGGGGTTTTTTTGAGTTTGCTAAAATAAAATGAATAAGAAAGGGTTTTTACTTGGAGAAGAAACTGTTAAGATTATAATTGCAGTTGTAGCCATAGTTTTTTTGGTTGCTTTGATAGTGGGTCTTTATACAACAATTTCAAAGAATAAAGACTTAGAATATGCGACTTCTACTCTGGATAATCTTGTTGGACAGATAAATGCAAAAGTTAGTCAGGTTTACATTTATAATCCTAAAGATTGGTATCTTTCTTCTTTTCCCCAACAGGGAATGGACGGAAGCTCAGTTTTGCCTCAAGCTTGCTCTAGTGTAGGGTGGAAGTCCTGTCTTTGCATTTTCAAGGTGGGCGGAGATAGTCTTGCAAAATCTGTAAATTCTGAAAACAGTGTTTGTAGAGAAAATGATTTCACAGTCAATGGCCAGACTTTTGTATCCTATGGGGGTTTTATGGCAAAATCTGCAATTGTTTTCAAAGGAATTCCTCTTAAGGATTTCCCTTTGAGTTTAAGTATAGATCAGGAAACTAAAACTATTGAGAGGAGCGACGGAGTCACTCAATTTAACGCATAATGGATTTAGAAGTTTTAATAAAATATTTAATGTGGGTTGCATTTTTTGTTATAGCACTTGCGGGCCTGTATTTTTTACTTAAAAAATTTGGAATATTAGGATGATAAAAACAAAGAAAGGGGAATTGACAACAACGCAGATTATTACAATAATTGTTTTAGTTGTAAGTTTTATTGTTATCCTTTATTTTGTTTATAGGTTAAATTTGGGTTCTACAAGTAATAGTGATGTTTGCAGAAATTCCGTTGTCTTGAAAGCCACAGGAAAAGGTCTTGCAGGAGATATAAACTGTAAAACAGATTATGTTTGTATTTCCGGAGGAGATAAGTGTGTTGCTAGTTCCACAGTTACAGTGAAGGTTGATCCGAACAACAAAAATGAAATACTCAAGGCTATTGCGGATCAGATTTCTAATTGTTGGTGGGAATATGGAGAAGGACAATTTAATTATGGGAGTTCAGGAATATTCAAAGGTTCTAATGGATGTGCCCTATGTTCGGTTGTAGAATTTGACGATAAGATTCTTAAGAAGGGCTATGATTTGAATTACAGCGATCTTTATACATATATGGCTACAAACAAAAAGGATGATACTCATACTTATTTGAATTATGTTTATGGAACTAATGACCTTCAACAGTTCCTAGATTCTAAGATTGTAAAACCAATATTGAATGAAAAAATTATAACGGATAATAAATATTCTATTGTTACTGGATTTGATTCAGGATGGTTTCCTTGGAAAGCAGGAGGGAGTCTTACACCTCCGGTTTATGTTACTCCAGATAAAATTTCATCTCAATTGAAATGTTCAGAGTTTGTAAGCAAGGCATAATTCTTAACATTTATTAACGTTGGATAATATTATCCATTATGAGAAGCGTTATAAAAAAGAGGGGCTCTACACTTCTTACAGAGAATGTTATTTTTATAATACTCAATGTTACCTTTATTGCAATTCTTGTAATCTTCCTTGTTTCTAAATCAAGCAATACTGCTTTAATGGAAGAGAAATATGCCAAGGAAATTGCAATGGCCATAGATGCTTCTTCTCCGGTAATGCAAATAAGTATTAATATGGCAGATGCTATATCTGCTGCAAAGAAAGGTTTGGGAGAAAAGAACCTCGACCAGATGGTGAAGTTTGATGGAAATATTGTCACAGTTAAATTAGGTGATGATAAAGGATATTCTTATTCTTTCTTCAATAATGTAAATATTACTGGAGGTTATGTTGATGCTGCCAAAAATCAGTATGTTCTATTCATAAAAAAGTACAATGAATAAAAGAGGAGATAAAGTTTTGTCGATTTATTGGTTTGCAATTTTGTTTATTGTAGCTGGGGCCATTGTTTACATGGCTTCAAATTTTTATTCAACTCCTTTTGATGTTCGCGCAGTTGAAAGCACGGCATTGAGTGATCAAATTGCAAATTGTGTTACAAGTGGGGGATATTTTAATGATTCTGTTTTGACTTCGGATTTTAAGGATAATTTTACAAAATATTGTCATCTCGATTTTTCAACAGAAGATGTTTATGGATGGAAAAACTCTCCTCAATATTATGTTGAAGTTGGAGTTTACAAACCGGATTCAAGCTCTTTTAATTTTTTAGGAAATCAGATTACAGATATTGTTGCAGGTGATCCAAATATTAAGACTACTTGGCAGTTGTCCGTCACTAAACCAATTCAATCGTCTCAAGGAGGGCTTGCGGGGGTGATTTCATTTATTTCAGATAAACTTACTGGACACAGAAAAGTTAATACAATTGTAATTCATGCCACTGAAGGAAGTACCTCTCAGGGGGCTGCAAGCACAATTGAGGAAGGGGACTTGAGTATTCATTATATGATTGACCGAACAGGATATATTTATTCTAAGGCTGATGCACCTCCAATTCTTTCTGGAGCTTTTGTAAATGAAAATGATCCTGCGGCTCATGCAGGATGCGGGATAGGAGACAATAAAATTCCTGCATGTACCAATCCTCGATGCACTTCAAACAATCTTCTCACTCCTTTATGTCAAAATCAGGAGATTACCGGAACTGCTCCTTTAGAATATTGCTGTATCGATATTATAATCCGATTTCTATTGGGATAGAATTAGTGAATTTGGGAAATATGAATAAATTCTGTGCTGGAGATTCTACTACTGATTCTAGTTTATGTTCAACTGCGGTAACTGCAGAAGGGGGTCAATGGCAAGGCTATACTCCTGAACAGATTAGTGCATTGGTAAATCTCGTTTCAAATATTGCGGCAAGATACAATATTCCTCTAGATAGAGAGCATATAATTGGACATTATCAGATTACAACAAAGAAGACTGATCCCGGGCCTGCATTCCCTTGGAATGAGTTTATGAAACAACTTAAAGAGAAGCAAGGAATTTCAGGAGTTCAGGAGATGCAGGATTCTACGAGCAAAAACCTTCCACAAGGAGTTTCAAGAAGTTTTTACACTGTAGATAAAAATGGAAACCAGTATATAGTTCAGGTTTTGGCTATTGTAAAAAAGACGGAGAAAAATGTTTAGTAAAAATAAAAGGGCGCAAGTAGGTGAAACGATGACATGGGCAGTTGCAACAGTCATAATTGTAGTCATAATTCTAATTTCGGTCTATCTTTCTTCGATTCTGAAAACTGCAAGTGGCAATACTAAAATGATTAGTGTTGCAAGCACTTCAGACATTTTTGCAGAGAAGTCTTTAGCGGCTTTTCTTATTACAAAAGATTCTTCTGGCACTTCCGTCTACAATCAAATAAAGGGTGAGGGGAAAATGAATGATTTCAATGGAAATCTTGCAAGCAATATTTTTGATAAACTTTTTGGGAGCTACTATAATCATGTGGTTTTTTTTGGAATTTTAGATTATTCTAAGAGCAAAACCCTTGCTCAAATGAATAGTTATTTTAGGGAAGATCTTACTGCGAGAGGTTCTTCTGCCAGCGCTACTCCTCTGGCTTTTTATCATTTGATTTATCTGAATGGAAATAAAATGTTGAGGCTTTATTTATGGCATACAGCAAGTTAGAGAAAGGAAAGAAAGGAGACATTGCAATTTTGATATTTGTAGTTGGAGTTTTCGCAGTTTGCGTTCTTGCAATTGTAACTTTTCTTATAGCAGATAATAATGTTAAGAAAGATTTTGTTAATATTGCAACAATTCAAAATGCCTCAGTTAATCTTGAAGATTTTTATCTTTATTTAAATTCTGGAATGTCTCCACAGGAGGCTGCAAGTCTTAGTGGCGGACAATTGAATGGAAATCAATTGATATTTAATGAAGTTCAAAAGGAGGGAAATGGAAAGGATGTCATGACAGTTTCTTATGTTGTTGACATTGGAAAATGAGAAAGTTTATAAATAAATTATTCGTAAATTGACAATGGAGAAAAGAGGACAGGGAATGAGTATTAGTACTATTATTTTACTTGTTTTAGGTGTTGTCGTTCTTGTTGTTTTAATTCTTGGTTTTAGTATTGGATGGCAGAAGATTAATCCTTTCATTTCAAGTTCAAATGTAGATACACTTTCAACTCAATGTTCGACAGCATGTACTACAAACAGTGTTTATGATTTCTGTTCAAGGGGCAGAGATTTGAACACCGGAGATACAAAATATACAAATGTTACATGTAATTATCTTGCAAACAAGATGACTAATGTAGGTATCGCGACTTGCCCTGCAGTTTCATGTTCAACCTTTGCTTTCATTACAAATGATGGAAGTATAAAGACTGCTGACGATTTAAAGGCTAAGTGTACAACTGAATATGATGGAAAGACTATTCAGACAATGGCAGGGAACACCTTGTTATCTGCAACCTGTGGCACTCAATAATTTTTCTTAAAATGTCAGATTATGCATATTCTGAGAGAAGGAATAAAAGTAAGGATAAGAAGAGAGAGAAAAAGAAGCATCCTTACAAGCACGGTGGGAATAAAAGAGTTCGGCCAGAATCTGCAAGTAGCAAATAACTTTAATAATAACAGTTCTTATTTTGATTAATGATAGAGGTGATTTTCCTTATAGCTCTTGCTTTAATCTGGATGATTTTTGCAACAGTTTCAGATATTAGAACTACAGAGATTCCTAATTGGCTTAATTTTTCTCTTGTCATTTTTGCTTTGGGATTTAGGTTGATTTATTCTATTTTCTCAGGAGATTTCAATTTTATTTATCAGGGATTGATTGGATTCGGAATTTTTTTTGCACTAGAAAATCTTCTTTATTATTCTAGGGCTTTTGCAGGCGGAGATGCTAAGCTGATGCTGTCTCTGGGAGCCATACTTCCTTTCTCAGGAAGCTTTATTGTGAATATAGAGATATTCTTGTCTTTCTTGTTTTTGTTCCTCTCTGTGGGGGCATTTTATGGGTTGTTCAGCAGCAGTTATTTTGCGATTAAGAATTTTGATAGATTCAAGGTAGAGTTTAGAAAGCAAAATAAGAAATTTAGGAAGTTCAGTGCTTTGATTATGATTTCAGGATTAGGAATTATGATTTTGGGATTGCTTTCAAGGATTTTGATATTCTATCTTGGGATTTTGATATTTCTTCTTCCTCTCCTTTATGTTTATTCCAAATCTGTTGATGAAGCATGTATGATTAAAGAGAAGGTTCCTGAAAAGTTAAGGGAAGGAGACTGGCTTTACAAAAGTGTTAAGGTCAAGGGAAAAACGATAAAAGCAAATTGGAATGGATTGAGTCAGGAAGATATTAAATTGTTGAAGAAAAGTTCAAGGAAAGTAACAATAAGAGAAGGAATCGCTTTCTCTCCTGTTTTCCTAATAGGTTTTCTTTTGTTGCTATATTTCTATTTTGTGAATACCGGTTTATGGAATTCTCTTTGGTAACCAATTTTTCTTGGAATCTAATTTTTTTGTTCGGGGTTTTCTCGTAGTTTTCTTTTTGACTGGTTTGGATTTCTCTTCTGTTTTTTTGGATAATGACGCTAAAACTTCTTCCAGCTCTTCTTTGCTTGCTTTGTGTCTTTGGGAATCCATACTTTCATTTGTATAAACTGGAACGAGATTCACTACACCATGTCCTTGGAAATCAAAAGACGAAATTTCTATATCTTTAGGGGAAAGCTTTTCCTTTAGTAAAAGGGCTACCTTGTTTGCAAATTCTTTTGTTTGGGGAAATTCATTATGTGATTTGTGTTCCCTTGGAATAACTATAACATGCCCTTTTGAAATTGGATTTATTTCCAGAACTGCTACGGAGTTTTCATCTTCTGCTATTTTGTAACTTTGAGATTTTCCGGAAGCTATTGAACAGAATATACAATTTGAAGAATCTTCTTTTACAAATTTTTCAAGACTTTCATCTGACATTTCAAGAACTTGTCTTTTTGCAGCATCTCTTTTTTCCGGAGGGAAAGTTGATTCAACTTGTTCAATCAATTCTTTTCTTACCTGGTTTGCTTGTTCAGGAGATAACATAACAAGAATTGGTTTGGAGAATTAATAAAATTAACCTATGGCTCTTCTCAAATCAACAACTTCAGAAGATTGCACGTTCTCTATTTTTCTGAACTTTTCTTCAAGTTCTTCAAGTTCCTTTTCTTCAGGCCACATGAATGACACATAGATTGCTTTAAGACCAAATGCTATTGGCTCTTGTTGAAAATTTGCCCCTTTTGCATCATTCTCTTCGAGAATTTTTTTTGCATCTTCCTCTATTTTACCGAGGTTTGTTTCAGGAGATGCAGGCATCATTTTTATTTTTACTATTGCTGTTCCCATACCTTGTGATAAGATATTTGTTTTATAAATGTTATTGTGATTTGATTCCAATCTAATGAGGAATCTCCTTTGGAATAACAATGCTTAAAAAATAAGGTTCTTTTCCCTCTTTCATGATTGGAAATTATGAGAAGATTGTGGAGAGAATTGCACGGTCTTCAGGACTTGAAACAGGTGAAATAGAAAGGAGGGTTGAAGCTAAGAGGGCTAAGCTTTCTGGACTTATCAGCAAAGAAGGTGCTGCACAAGTTATAGCTGCGGAACTTGGAATAAGTTTTGATAATGAGAAGTTGAAAATAAATGAACTTCTTCCCGGAATGAGGAAAGTTAATGTTGTTGCTAAAATTATAAACATTTTCCCCGTAAGAACTTTCACAAGAAATGGAAAAGAAAGCAAAGTTGCAAATATGATTATTGCTGATGAAACTTCAAATACTCGTGCAGTTCTTTGGGATGTCAATCATATTGAATTAATCGAAAGAAATAGGATTGGGATTGGAAGTGTAATTGAAATTTCTAATGCAAGTATGAGAGATAATGAAATCCATCTTGGAAGTTTCTCCGAGATAAAACCTTCAAATGAGCAGCTAGAGGGAGTTATGGAAGAAAAAATTGTTTCTGAGAAAAATATTAAGGATGTTCAAGTTTCAGATAATGTTAAACTTCGTGCTTTTATTGTTCAATCTTTTGAGCCTAGGTATTTCAATTTATGTCCTGAGTGCAGAAAGAAAGTAAATCCTGAAGGAGATAATTTTGTTTGTGAACAACACGGGCAAGTTGCGCCTCAGAAGAGAGCTTTGATTAATTTAGTTATTGATGATGGAACTGAGACAATAAGGGGAGTTGCTTTCTCCGATAATTTTCCAAGTTTAGGTTTGCATGATTGGGATTCAGGGGATGCAGAGAAACTTGCATTACAGAGACATGATTTACTTGGAAGAGAAATGATATTTTCGGGAAGTATAAGGAACAACAAATTCTTTAACAATATGGAATTCAACATAGAAAAAGCTGAAAATGTTGATTTAGACCAGTTGATGGAAGTTTTACAGAAGAAATAAGCATATTCCTTATTAGGGATTTAAATCTTTGATACTTTCTTATTATATATCTACTAACTAAATAATCTTTATAAAGTGGACAAATCTCGAGTTATTATGGCTGAAGAAAAAGAAGAAACAGCAAAGAAATCTAAAAAAGATGACCGGGAACCTCAGTTAACTGATTTGCCTGGTATTGGGCCTGCTGTGGCTGCGAAGCTTGAGAATGCAGGTATTCTTGATTTGATGTCTCTTGCAGTATCTAGTCCTGCAACTATTGCTGATGCTTCTGGAGTTTCTGCGGCTGTTGCAAGGAAAGCAATTCAGGCTGCAAGACAATTACTTAAGCTTGATTTTATGTCGGGTGATGAGTTTGCGGAAAAAAGAGGAACTGTGAATTATATTACAACTGGAAGTAAGAACCTTAATGAACTATTGGGAGGCAAGGGTGTTGAAAGTAGATCAATCACTGAAGCTTTTGGGGCTTATGGTTCTGGAAAAACTCAGTTAGGTTTGACTCTTGCCGTTAATGTTCAATTGCCTGTGGAGAAAGGTGGTGCAGAGGGAAAATGTGTTTTCATAGACACAGAAGGAACTTTCAGACCTGCAAGAATAAAACAGATTGCGGAGGCAATGGGTGCAAATGCTGATAAGGTTTTGAAGAATATCCTTGTTGCAAGAGCATTTAACTCAGATCATCAGATTTTGCTTCTGGATAGAGTTTCTGAAATGATTAAGGAAGGCGAGCCTATCAAATTAATGATAATAGACTCGCTAACCGCACATTTTAGAGCAGAGTTTTCTGGAAGAGGCCAATTAGCAGACAGGCAGCAAAAACTCAATAGGTATATGCATGATTTGATGAAACTTGCAGAGACGCACAACATTGCCGTTTATGTTACAAATCAAGTTATGGCAAATCCTGCGCAAATGTTCGGAGATCCTACAACTGCGATAGGCGGAAATATTGTTGGACATGCAAGCACTTACAGAATGTATCTCAGAAGAGGAAAGCAAGGAAGCAGAGTTGCTAAATTGATAGACTCTCCAAATCTTCCTGATAACGAAACTGTTTATTATGTGACAGAAGCGGGTATCAAGGACGATTTGAAATAATTCTTAGATTATGCCCCTGCGAGGATTTGAACC
>CAZKAU010000005.1:14925-17994 GCA_964551065.1 Candidatus Woesearchaeota archaeon
TATCAAGGACGATTTGAAATAATTCTTAGATTATGCCCCTGCGAGGATTTGAACCCCGGTTTCAACCTTTTTGTTGTTGCTCTCTTAGTTTCTTTGAGCGCCGAACTTTCTTGTCTAAAGAAAGTTGGGCATCCGCAAGGTTGTGTTCTATCCAGACTGAACTACAAGGGCTTTATGTAAACTGAGAAATGTTGAGGATTATAAAATTATGCTATTATTCCAAAAGTTCGTCTTTTCTAAACCAAAGAGAAATTTCTTTTTCTGCAGATTCAGGAGAATCTGATGAATGGATAACATTCTCAAAGCAATCGTTTTCGGAATTTATTCTTCCGTATTTTCCCCTTATTGAATTGGGGTGTGCTTTTTCAGGATTTGTTTCTCCTGCAGTTTCACGAATTCTTTTTATTGCGTTTTCTCCTTTGTAAACCATGGCAACAACATTTGCTCCTCCGTGAAGCTCTCCCGTAAGATGTTTAACTAGCTTTTCGAAGAATGGCTTTCCTTTATGTTCTGCATAGTGTGTCTCAGCAAGGTCTTTTTTTACATTGACTACTTTTAATCCAATCATTTTCAGTCCGATACTATCTAGTTCTGAAATTACAGGTCCCATAAGGCCCTTTGCCATTGCGTCTGGTTTGATTAAAACAAGTGTTTTTTCCATATGGTGATTTTGTTAAAAGGGTATATAAATTTAGCTGCATTAGCATTACAATAAAATATTAAAAGAAAATTTTCATTTTAACCTTATGGAAGAGGATTGTGAGGAACTGAGACTGATTAAAGAAACTGAGATATTCAAGGATTGCACTAATATTGTTTTTGGAAAGGGAAATGAACATGCAGATATTCTTTTTGTTGGGGAGGCACCAGGGAAAAATGAAGATGAACAGGGATTGCCCTTTGTGGGAGCCGCAGGAAAAAATTTAGATAAACTTCTTGATAAGGTTGGTTTGAGTTTGGATGACATTTATGTTACAAATATTTTGAAGTGCAGGCCACCTCTTAACAGAGACCCGTTGCCAGAGGAAGTTAAGATGCATACACCTTATTTGCTAAAGCAAATCCGTGAAATAAAGCCTAAGGTAATTTGTTCTTTGGGAAATCACGCAACAAAATTCTTTTTGGCTCTCGGAGATTTGGATAAGATAAAAAGTCAGCCAGGGATAACAACTGTTCACGGAAAAGTAAGGGAAATGGATTTTCAGGGAATGAAGATAAAGTTAATTCCTCTGTTTCATCCTGCAGCTATTATTTATAATCAGCATCTTAAAGAAGATTGGGAAAAAGATATGGAAATTGTCAAGAGAGAAATTAAAGAAAGTGCTGAACAGAAAACACTTTTTTAATTATTCTTCCTTATCTTCATGATTTCCGAATTTTATAAATTTGTAATGCGCGGAAGAAGTTTTTGAATTACACTTAGGACATTTTTCTTTTAGGGTGTATGTTTTGCATTTTGCACATTTTTTGAGCTTCATTGTATGAAAACCTCTGAGAATTATTTCAGATTGTTTATGTATTCTTCAAGATCTGCCGGAAATTTTGTTGTCAGGTAATTTTTAAGTTCTTCAGGATTTATCCATTTTAGTTCGGTGAAATTCCCACCCAGTTTTTCTTTTCCACCTTTTATTTCACAAAGGTGATAAATTAATATGATATCATTTCTTTCGGGAAGGATTCTTGAAAAAACTGAGCCGAGACTTTCAACAACATAGCCGGTTTTTTCTTTTATGGCTTTTTTTAGAGAGGTTTCCATATCTTCTTTAGAAATTGCTTTTCCTCCAGGAAGTCTCCACAAGGTCTTGTTTAATTCGGGATTTGGCTCTTCCCTAGCAATGAGAATTTGTCTTTTTGCAGGATCAAAAACGATTCCAATCAGTCCCACATTGAAAGTATCATTATCTTCAGAAACTTTGGTTTCTTCCATATGAAATTATCCAATCGCTTCTTTTTAAGGTTTATGCTTCCCTAAGAAATGAACACGCTTTTTCAAGAAAAATGTTTTTACTTCTCTATAATGCTGAATTCCATGCCCTCTCTTTTTGAGTTTTTTTCTATGTCTGAAAGAAGATTTCTTAGTCTGTTATCGGCTTCTTTAACATCTGAAGATTCTGATTTAAGAGAATAGTGTCCTGCTGAAACATATTTTATTTCTACATCTTTTGGTTTTCCAAGAACCTTTTTTATTAAATCAATTCCATTTGACCTCGTAGTCTTTAGAATTATTTCTCTTTTTACTATGAAATTTTTTTGTTTTTGGGTGTTGATTATTTCCAAAAGCTTTTTTGCATTTTCTTTCCCAATTAGCTTTTCAATTTCTGCAGGATTTTCTTTTGCATCTTCAAAGAAGTCATAGATTCTGCCTTTTTCCTTAATCTTTTTTTGAACTTCTTCAAATTTGTTTCCCGCGATTGTTTTGAGTATATTCATGTAACTTTTTTCCAGCTTAAATTCTTCCATAACTTCTTTCTGTTCTTTTTGGGTTACACGTCTTAAGGATAAGTCAATTTTATCTCCAGATATTCTAAGGACCTTACAGACTATTCTTTTTTTTGGCACAACATAATTTCTAAGGTTTCTGATTCTTCCTGCAGCTATCTCGCTTGTCATGATTATTCCTTCCGGTTCGTCACCTCCGGTATGAATTTTGACAAATACGTTTGTTCCCATAATTCTATCTACGGTGCAAAGCACGACGTCTCCTTCTTCAAGTTCCATGTTTTAGAGAAAAGATGCCTAGTTTTAAAGGTTTTGAATATAGAATTACATCTTTACGAGTTCTATTTCTAGATCTTTTTTGATTCTTTTCAAGAATTCTTCTTCTTTTGAAATATCAAATGTGCATCCTGCAGCATACTTGTGTCCTCCGAATTCTCCACCAATTTCAGGAACTATGCGACCAAGGATTTCTCTTACACTTCTTCCTTCTCTCACAGTTCTTGCAGAGACCTTGACTTGGCCTTCATCAGTGTAAGTTAATGCTATTAGTACTGTGCCTGGTTCATATAGAGAGGATTTTGAAAGTATTGTAGTTATAACGCTTATTACTGTGTCATTTATTTCAGATTT
>CAZKAU010000006.1:0-6396 GCA_964551065.1 Candidatus Woesearchaeota archaeon
TTTTTGAGGAAGTTTGTTTTTGTCAATCTTTGCAAGTGTTTGTGAAGATAAGGATGTTGTATGAGTTCTTAGAACCATTTTCTTTGATTCTTCTTCATCCCATTCATAATTCCATCCTTTGCTTCCTTCTGCACCTTTTTCATGACTTTCTTTAACTCTTTTTATAAGTTCTTTATCCTGAACTGTAGAAGCTTTTTTGTTTACAAAAAATGTGTCTTGCATTTCTCTGACCGGATGGTCTTGGGCTGTGAATAATGCATCAAAGTTCCAAAAGGAACTTATGAGCATACTTCCAGTCATTTCCTGGAAACCCATATCTGTCCAGATTTTTCTTCCATAGTCTGTTGCTTGATTTACAAAGTGTCTTTTCCCTCCATTTATCATCGGAACAGGAGAGGTGACATCGTATCTTCTGAATCTTTTTCCTTTCCACAGCTTCTCAGATTTAATCATTTCAGGAGTTACTTGTTCTATCAAATCTTCTGCACTTATCTTTGAATGAATTATCTCTTTTCCCTTAGAGGTTATTTCAATTACGACTTCTTTTTCTTCCCTTACTTTTACAATATTTTTCCTTTTTTGTAAATCCTTGAATATTTGATTTTGTTCGGAGTTAAGTGTGGAACTTTCCAGAGGAAGATTATCAATGAATATTTCTTCAGGGGTTTTCTTGGAAAGGTCGTCACCCATATTCAAAATAATCTTTTTATTTTTAATATCAATAAGGTTTCTTTTTTTCAGACTTCCAATTGATGCCTTAAGTTCTTCATCAGATATTTTGCTTTGCTTTGTTGCATCCTGGAGAGATAAGATTCTTTTTTCGCCAAGAGTATTAAGAAGTCTTCTTTCGGGTAAACCCTTTCTTTTATAGAGAATTCCATTTACCCCCAAATCTATTATCGATTTTTTATCATAAGATAATTCTATTATTCCCTTATTCTTCAGGAATTCTAAAGCTCTTATAACAGAGGTCTTGTCAAGATTTGATTTTTTGCAAATTGAAATTACATTTTTGTCTTCCAGATAAGGCAGGATTTTCAATTCGTTTGGGCTTAGGGAATCTATTATATTCTTTAAATCCATGTTAACAGGTAGAGAGATTTATTTTATAAATTCTTGGTCATCCAGGTTGGCATTCCCAGAACTAGTCCAAGAGCCTTTAGATCATGATAATTTCTTTGATTTTTCTGGTTTATCGCAATAAATTCCATCTGAATCTTGTTTTTGTTGCAAAGAGCTACATTTTGCATTACTCTTCCTAAGATTTGCGCTTTTTCTTTTCCCTGAGAATTTGATATTTCATCAAGAAGTATACCAATAGATATGTTTTTCTTCTTTGCAATTTTTGACATTACCGAATCTAATCCTGAATTTCTTTGTTTGCTAAAGTCTTTTCTTCCTGCAACTTTTACAAGCAGAGTTTGAATATCTTCTTTTTCCAGAATTTTTCTATTCAACTCATCATCTGAGCTTGTGAAAGTTTTTTTCTTGTCTTTGCTTTCTCTTATTTTCTTCCTTGCTTTCTCAAAATTATTTTCTTCGATTATCATTTTTTGGCTTCTTATCTGTTTTTTTCTTGTCTTCAAGATTTTTATCTTGGTCTTTCTTTTGTTTAGACACTTTAGAAACTTTTTGTTTTTCTTTAATTTCTTCAATTACCTCTTCTTTAATTTCCTTTTTCTCTTCTTCATGTTTTTCTTTTCTATGGAATAAATTGTATATCTTAAATCCTGCCAGGAATAATTCAATTATAAGTCCTGCAACGATAAGCGCTGCTCCCAAGGCTATCATTCTTATTATCACATAATTTGATTGTGAGAAGAATATTTCTCCTATTTGTGAAACTATTGCAGGGAACCAGGAAAATATTTTCTGGAATGCAAGCAATGGAAGGGCATCAAGCACAAGAACGGTTCCTGTTGTGAAAAGGACACTTTGTTTTTTTGGAGTTAATAGTATCAGCAGTGCTATGAGTAAAAGAGATATTATCAAAGTTGTATAAGCCATTCCTGACCAATAGTGTTGAGATTTTTCTGAGATAAGAAACATTGGAGAAGTTTCAGAAGAGTTCAAACAATCCCAATAACCACAAGTGTAGTTTTTGTAATAGGTTTCATTAAGAAGGTTTTTCATAGTGTTGTTTAAAACAAGAGATGCATTGGAACTTATGTTTACGTCTTGACATGGAACCTTTATAGTGTATCCTGCATAAGTTACACTGTAATTAGGATTTTGTTTACAGTAAATGTCAAGCAATGCTATTTGGTGACTTAGTGCTTCAGTTATGTTTGAACTTTGTCCGCCAAGTCCCAGAAATTGCCATGCGAGATTTACACCGTGCTCCTGAACATTTTCTGAAGTTAGTGAAAGTGACAGGTTCCAGGATAGTGCAAAAACGAAAACAGAAAGGAAAAGCAGAACACTTGTAAGTACTGTAAGTATACCTCTTATCATTAAAAAGAACAGTTGTTTCTAATTTATAAAGATTACATCCTCTCGAGAGTTTCTATTCTTTTGTCTAGGGGAGGATGTGTTGAACCCATATTTTTGAAAGGATTTGAGAAGAATAAAGGTGCTACCGCTTTTGGAATCCTTTTGCTTTTTTCGGGTTTTGAAACTTCAGGGACCTCTTCTTTTATTTTCTTAAGAGCATTGATTAAACCGCGAGGGTAACGCGTGAATTTTACGGCTGAAGCATCTGCAGCATATTCTCTTTTTCTGGATATTGAAAGCTGGACAAAGTAAACCACTATTGGAGCGAGTATTGCAAGTACTATTCCTATGATTAGGAAAATTGCTCCGCTGTTGTTATTGTTATTGCCCCTGTTTCCTGCACCGAACCACAAACTTCTGAGGAAGATTTCTGAAACAATTGAGATTATTCCCACCATTACAGTTACAAGAGTTAGGTATCTAATGTCGTAGTTTGCGATATGTGACATTTCATGCGCCAGAACTCCTTCGAGTTCTTTTTTCTCTAGTTTTTGCAGAGAACCTGTTGTTATACAAACTACTGCATGTTGAGGGTCTCTTCCCGAAGCGAAGGCATTTATCTGAGAGGATTCCATAACGTAAAGTTTTGGCATGGGTAATCCTGAGGCAATTGTAAGAGATTCAACCAAATCATAGAATTCTTTATGTTTATACTTGTCTGCAGGCTTTGCTCTTACACTTGAAAGGGCAATTTTGTCTGAATTATAATAGCTGATAAGGATGTAGCTAAGAGAAATTATTATTGAGAAAATCATAATTATGAAGAAATATCCCGGATTGAAAGCCTGTGAGATTGCATAACCCAGAGCAACCATTACAATAAAAATGGAAATTATCAGGAAAAGGGATTTTGCCTTGTTTCTAGAAATCTGGTCACGGAAGTCTATATGTGCTCTTTTTAGGGTTTCCATGAATAATAAATGAGAATTTTGTTTATTAATTTATTGTACTTATCTTTAAATAATCCTTTTCATAATGTTTTATGATGAAACTTAAGTGTGATTTCGAAGAAGGTGAGAGAATTCCCTGCGAATATACTTGTGATGGAGAAAATGTTAATCCTGAAATTGAAATTTCTGATGTTCCTTCAAATGCTAAGAGTTTGGTTTTGATTGTAGATGATATTGATTCTCCTTCCGGAACTTTTGGACATTGGATTTTATTCAATATTCCTGTGAATATAAGAAAAATTTCAAGAGATTCTGTTCCTGTGGGTGCTATTGAAGGAAAGAATGATTTTGGAGAAAATATGTATGGGGGCCCATGTCCACATAAAGGAAATCATACCTACCGTTTCAGGGTTTATGCTTTGAATGAGGTTTTAAAGCTTGGAAAAGAGTGTTCTCACGAGGATATTGAGGAAGAGCTTAAAGGGAAGATAGTAGATCATGCGATTGTGACAGGGACTTATTCTAGGGAAAAATAAGTTACTTTCTGAGGTTCGGAAACTTTATAAATGCAGATTAGAATTCTATTTACATGAAACGTTCAAGTCGTAGATGGAAAAAGAAAAGGCAAATGCGTTGGAAATGGCAACGTAAAAGGCTGAAGAAAGAGAAGAGAAAGAGAAGAATAAGAAGAGAAAGAAGCAAGTAATAGTTGAACGTATATTTTTGGTAAAATGAAAAGAATTAAGTTTTATCTTCCTTCGGGAGGAATGTATCCTATAAGGGCCAAGATTGTTGGTAAACCTAAGGACTTATACGGATTTTACACTTCTAAGGATTCTGCAGAGAGCTTTTATCATGCAGTCATGGGGTTACTTGAAGAGATGCCTCCAGAGGTTGTTAAAGAATTTCAAAAAATGTTTGAAAATGTTCCCCCTACAGATTACTTTAAGTTAAGGGACGATACAAATAATTTTCTTGAAAATCTATTTCAAGGTAATCTTGAAAAAAAGGTGAAGAAGAAAAACTAATTTTGTCTTTGTTCAACTTTCAAACACATTGCATAAAAGAAACTTGAAAGTCTATTGTAAAACGCGAAGGTGATTTCATCAAGTTTGTTTTGAGTCAAAAGTCTTGAAAGGCTTCTTTCAACTTCTCTACATCTTACTCTGCATTCGTTGAGATTTATACCCCTCCCAGTTTTGAATCTTATGAAGACTCTGGGAATATCTTTTTCAATGGCTTTTGTGAATTGTTCCAGTTTTTGTAAATCCGAAGAAATTATTTTTGGAGGATGTCGTTTATGTTTTGGGTCCTGAATATTAGTGTAAGATTGCCAGATTCTTTCCTGGACCCATTCAAGTATTTCCTTATCTTCCTGATTTTTTGAAGAATCGAGAATTGCTCTGTCGATTGCCGCTTGCAATGAATCCATTTTTCCCACTGTTTCTATCATTACAGAATTCTTTGGAATTTTCTCTCCCAAGATATTTTTAGTAAAGCCCTTATCCCCATTTCCGGTGTAAATTGGCGGTTTTTTTGATGAAGGGTCTTTGTTAACTTGAGAGGGATTTTTGGTATTTGGGTTTTTGGAAATATTATCCTTGAGCCTTTCAATCTCTTTTTCGAAGTCTTCCATGATATTTTTTGTTTGAAGGATATATAATAATTATTATTCTGGAATCTAAGGAAAGAATACAATAATATTTATAAGCCGGATTGTAAAATAGATTATATGGTGAGTGAAATCTGGACAGAAAAATACAGACCGTCAAAGTTTTCTGAAGTGGTTGGACAGGATAATATTGTTAAACGAGTTGAATCTCTTACTAAATCTCTTAATATTCCTCACTTGATGTTTGCCGGGCCTGCAGGAACGGGAAAGTCTACTTTGGCTTTGATAATTGTTAAGGAGCTTTTTGGAAACGATTGGAGAGATAATTATCTTGAATTGAATGCTTCTGATGAAAGAGGAATTAATGTTGTTCGTGAGAAAGTTAAAAATTTTGCAAGAACCAAGTCTATCGGTGATGTTCCTTTCAAGGTTATTTTCCTTGATGAAGCTGATGCTCTAACACCAGAAGCACAGCAGGCTTTGAGGAGAACCATGGAGAATTATTCCCAAACTTGCAGGTTTGTTCTTTCTTGCAATTATTCAACAAAGATTATTGATCCTATTCAATCCCGTTGTGCTATTTTCAGATTCAAACTTTTGGAAAAAAAGGATATTGAGAAGGTCATTCAGAAAATTGTTGAAAACGAGAAATTGGTTACAAGCCCCGAGGCAATAGAAATTGTTTATGAGGGAAGTGAAGGAGATTGCAGAAAGTGCATAAACCTTTTGCAGTCAACAGCGTCTATTTCTCCATCAATAACTCCTGAATTGGTTTCCACAATAGTTTCAAATACAAAACCTAAGGATGTTAAGGTTGTTTTAGATTATGCAATTTCGGGAGATTTCTTGAAATCAAAGGAAAAGCTTTTTGACATTATGCTTAAGGAATCTATCTCAGGACAGGATGTAATCAAGGCAATACAAAAAGAAATTTGGAATCTTCCTGTTGAACCTGAAATCAAAGTCAAGCTTACTGAAAAGACAGGCGAGGCTGAGTTTAGAATAGTTGAGGGGAGCGATCCCTTCATTCAGCTTCAGGCACTTTTAGCTAGCTTTGTTCTTGCCGGTTTGGGGAAGGATTAATATGCAGTGGGTTGAGAAATACAGGCCTAAGAAATTTGAAGAGGTTAAGGGACAGGCAGATACTATTGCAAAATTCAGGAATTTTATTCTAAATGATAAAAGAAAGAAGAAGGCAATAATTCTTTATGGTCCTTCCGGAGCAGGTAAGACAAGTCTTGCTTATGTTGCGGCGCTTGAGACAGATTCAGAAATCTTTGAACTTAACGCTTCTGATTTGAGAAACAAGAATAAATTGAGAGAGATTCTAAAACCGGCAATGGAACAGATGTCTCTTATTAGTTCTAAGAAGTTGATTCTAGTTGATGAGGTTGATGGAAT
>CAZKAU010000006.1:6406-9916 GCA_964551065.1 Candidatus Woesearchaeota archaeon
GTTAATTTCTTTGATTGAAAGCTCTCATTGGCCGGTGATTATTACTGCTAATGATATTTGGGATAAAAGGTTCACTCCGTTGAGAAAAAAAGCAGAAGTTTTGCAGCTTAAGGAAGTTGATTACAGAACGATAAAGGATGTTTTGATTTCTATTTTGAGAAGAGAAAATATGTTTCTTGATAATAATGTTCTTACAGGACTTGCAATAAAAGCTAAGGGTGATTTGAGAGCTGCTATAAATGATTTAGAGATTGCATCAGGAATGGAAGACCCAAAACAAATTCTTGATAATGAAAGAAATAAAGAGATGGATATTTTTAATGCTATGAGACTGGTTTTCAAGGACAGACCCAATGAGAATACCTTGAAGATTTTTGATTCTGTTAACATGCCCTTGGATCAGATTAATCTTTGGCTTGAAGAGAATATCCCTTTAGAATACAAGGGGGAGGAACTCTGGAGGGCATTTGATGCATTAAGCAGAGCGGATGTTTTTAATGGGAGAATTTACAAACAGCAATATTGGAGATTTTTGCTTTACATTAACATTCTTTTAAGTTACGGAGTTTCAGCTGCAAAAGGAGATACCAAGAGTGGATTTACCAATTATAAAAAACCTGATAGGGTTTTGAAAATTTGGATGAATAATCAGAGAACTGCTAAGAAGAAATCAATTTCGAAAAAATACGCAAATTATGTGCATATTGGAGAAAAAAGAGCTATGTCTGAGTTTCCTACGATAAGGCTTATTCTAAAAAACCCTCATATAAGAAGTGAGCTTAGACTTGAAAAAGAAGAAGAGGAATATCTAGATAAATTTAACTAAAAAATAAAAAATTAATTTTTGTTTATTTAACTGGGACGATTGTTTGAAGAAGATATTGTCCGTCTTTTGTTGCATACACTGGAATGGATTGTCCTTGGTATAGCACGTTTATTTCATAAACGCCGCTAATCTCTGTCACATTTTCCAGCTGGATTGTGCTGTTGGTGTGAGAGTTAAGGAAAGTGACTATGTTCTGTCCCACTTGGTTTGCGGGTAATGCTTTCGTTGAGCTTGTAGTTGGATTTCCTCCAAAATACAATACTGCCAAAAGCACGATTGCAGCTATTGCAAGAACGGCAAAAACAAAAGTCAATGTCATCCACGTACCTTTTTTTAAATTCTTAAGGCTTGGAAGCTTAAGTTCGACAAACTCTTCCTCTTTCTTTTCTTTAGCCATTTCGAATATAATTTAGAGGACATTTTAAATGTTTTGCATTAAAAATCACTTTATCCATAATCTTTTATATTAGTGTGGCTTTAATTTATTGAGGTTTTTATTGAAATGGGACTCAATGTTAGTGATATTATTCCAAGAGAAGAATTAGATGTTTCTAAACTTAAAGGGAAAACTCTTTGTGTTGATGCTTTTAATACTCTTTATCAGTTTCTTACAACAATAAGACAGCCTGACGGAACTCCATTAATGGACAGAAATAAAAAGATAACGAGTCATCTTTCAGGAATCTTTTATAGAAATATTAATTTGCTCTCTGAAGGAATAAAGCTGGTTTATGTTTTTGATGGGAAAGCTCCCGATTTGAAAAGAAGAACTCATGAGATAAGGGAAGAAAATCGTGATTCTCAAAGAGAGAAATATGAGGAAGCTAAACAGGATGAAGATGTTGATTCGATGAGAAGATACAGCAGCCAATCAATAAGACTTAATTCTGAAATGATTAGAGAATCTAAAGAACTTCTTGAATCGATGGGGATTGCGGTTGTCCAAGCTCCGGGCGAGGGAGAGGCAGAGGCAGCATTTCTTGCAAAGAAAAAAGGGATTTATGCATCTGTAAGTCAAGATTATGACTCCCTTCTTTTTGGGGCTCCGGTACTTATACGGAATCTTACTCTTGCAAAGAGGAGAAAAACTGTGAGGGGTTGGATGGAAATCACTCCTGAAGTAATTGATTTGGGCAGAGTTTTGAATCATTTGAATTTGACTCTTGATCAGTTGATTTGTCTTGGAATACTTGTTGGGACAGATTATAATCCTAAGGGAATTCCCGGAATCGGACAGAAAAGAGCTTTGGGGATTGTGCAGAGACATAAACAACCTTATATGATTTTCAAAAGTGTTGAAGAGCAGATGGCTTTTTTGAGTGATGAAGATAAATTTGACTGGAAAGAAATTTTTGAATTGTTTCATAAAGCGAATGTCAAAGATGAAGAAATAACATTTCCAAGATTGGATAAGAATAAGATAAAGGAACTTCTTGTCAAGGAGCATGATTTTTCTGAAGAAAGAATTGAGAAACAACTTGAGAAGCTTGAAGAGGCAAAAGAGCAAAATAAGCAGAATGATTTGAATAAATGGTTTTAATTATTTCATAGCTTTTCTTATTTCTTGCAATTCTCTGACAACTTCTTGGTATTGTTTTCCTGTTTCAGGGTCTCCCGTTTCATGATATCTTTTTTGTAAGGCTATTCCGAGATTTCTTAACCTGATAAATCTTTTTTTAAGAGTTTCCTTGTTTTGTTTTTCCATTTGCTTTTGTTCTTTTATTAATTGTCTGTTATCCACCGGGACGAGAGCTCTGCTTTGCGATGGAACAAGCGCTCCTGTTTTACCTCTGCTCTGGAGCTGTTTTCTTTCTTGTCGTTCAATCATTCTTTGTTGTTTTCTCTGATCTTCAATCATCAATTTTTTTTGTCTTTTGTCTTCCAGAAGCATTCGCTTTTGTTGTTTTCTCTGATCTTCAAGCATCATTTGCTTTTGCCTTTTATCTTCAATTTTCATTTGTCTTTTTATTTCTCCTGAAGACTGCCCAACAGTAGAACCTGAACCTGCATACCTCATTTGTCTTTCCTGCTCTTTTCTTCTTCTTTCCTCTTCCCTTCTAAAATCTTCCTCTGCAGTTCTTGTTGCTCTATCACGTGCGGATTCTGCTTGCTGTTGATAGTAATTGTGGTCATGATGATGCATATTATAGTTGTTTATTACTTGAGTCTTCTTTGGTCTTGAAGGTCTTTGGAATTTTGGAGGCAAGGTTCCCTTTTCCCAATTTCCTCTGAGTTTGAATTTTTTTCTTCCGGCAATTATTAAACCAAGAATGAAAAGGAAAACCGCAATCGCAATAAGAGCCCCTTTTTCATAAATCAAATTCGTAAAGCTTAACCCTATCAAAATGATCGCAATAATCATAAGTGTCTTCCCAAGGCCAAATCTTCCTTTCTTTGTTGGGATTCTTGCAACTAGGATTAGAAAAAGGATAATTACAAGAGGGATTATCCAGCCCATACCTGAAAAGTCAATTCCCCAGCTAATTGCAATTCCGTTTACATCTGTAAGGGAATTAAGTCCGTAGACGGAGAGGATTGAGATACAGATTGAAACTATGGCCGCGATTGCCCTATTGTCTTTGAACATAAATCTTGAAAGAGAGAAAAAGATGACTGCGAAAAAGATTAGAAATAAACAGGGCAAGATAATCAATGAAGGATCAATGTTGCTAAGCAATTGAGAG
>CAZKAU010000006.1:9926-17063 GCA_964551065.1 Candidatus Woesearchaeota archaeon
AAATTAGTGTAGCTTCCATAAGCTGCAGCTTTTACAAAGTTGATTAAGACTAGAGAGATTATTAAAATCCCAGATATCACCCCTCCTTTTTTCATATGAGATATTAGCTTTTAGTTTTTATAAATTTATTCAATAGGTTTTTAATTCCCAATGACTTTCTGAAGATATGAAAGTTAAAGGTTCATTTGATATTTTTGGAAATGTTGCGATTGTAAAATTTCCTAGGAAGACAAAGAAACCTGAAAAGAAGAAATTTGCTGAAAAGCTTTTGAGGGAAAATAAATCTGTTAAAACTGTTTTGGAGAAGACGGGCAAATTTCATGGAAGGTTAAGAAAGCAAAGAACAGGGTATCTTGCAGGAATAAAATCAAAGGAAGCCGTTTACAAGGAAAATGGTTGTGTTTTCAGATTTAATATTGATGATACTTATTTCTCTTCAAGATTGAGTAATGAAAGAAAAGAAATTGCTTCAAAAATAAAGAAAAATGACAGGGTTTTAGTCATGTTTGCGGGCATCTCCCCTTTTTCAATTGCCATAGCAAAGAAATCCAAACCATCTGTAGTTTATTCAAATGAACTTAACAAAAAGGCCAATAAATATGCTGAGTTAAATTTGGAGTTGAACAAAGTTAAAGACAAGGTTGTTTTAATTCCCGGGAACATAAAGAAAGTTGCAAAGAATCTTTTTGAGAAAGGCGAGGTTTTTGATGTTATTGTAATGCCCAGACCTCAGTTAAAGGATTCTTTTTTGAAAGAAGCATTTATGTTATGCAAATCAAATACCAGAGTCTATTATTATGATTTTTGTAATGAAGATGAAATTGATGATTATGTAAATATGGTTCGGGATGAAGCGGAGAAAAATCATCAAAAGATAAAGATTCTTAATGTTAAGAAAGCGGGAGATATTTCTCCTTATAAGTATAGGATAAGAATTGATTTTAAAATAGTGTAATTGTATTTACTTAATAATAGTAACAAATAGAAAAGTTTATAAAATATAGATTTCTTGATTCTTTATGAAGAGAGAAACATATGCCGAACTGGAAAAACTTTTAGAAGATTTTAGAGCAGGACTTACTAGGGATAACCATACTGGTTATAGATTCTCTTTAATGGGTGGTGTTCGTGGAAGGACTGCCAAACTTAAGGCCATACCTAAAGATAGTGAAAAGAAGTATGCTAACAGAAGAGAACTTTGGGATGAAATTTATGGAATGTTAAATGAATCTCCTGCAACTTATGCTCCTGATTTGGAAGCTCCTAGACAGTTTAATTATCCTTTAACTCCTGTAAGTGGCTTTGTTATAAGAGACCCTTATTCAACTAGGAGAATAGTTGCACATTCTGGTTTATTCTTTCATGATAATATTTATGTTAGGATTAAAGGAAATGATGCTCCTAGGTTCAGTTTAACTGGTGCCATAGGTAATTTGGTTGAGAATATAATTGACAGGCATGATACAAACACCGATTCCTTCAAAGAATGGGTCGAGGCCCAGCGTGAAAGAGTTGCAAGAGAAAAAGGACAAGGTAACCTTTAATTAGGTTTATAATTCATTCTCAGCACTTACTGCCGTTGGTGCTTCGCCACCATGCCAAGTGAATCTAGGTCTTGCACGGATGGGATAAATTCTTTCAGAATTATCATCAAGGACTATTGCTGAACCTTTCAAACTTGGGAGATCATCCATGTATTTTTTTATTCCCGTAATCAGATAAGATTGCATAATATAACTTAACGCTTCCAAGTCAGGTTGTGAGGTGACTCTGTGAGAAATTACAACATCTGACTGAGTCATGACATCTCTGTGGATTTGTCCGGGCTGTTGGGTTGCAAGAACAAGAGAAACTCCTGGCTGTCTACCTTCTCTAAGCAATTGAACAAGAGCATCTGTTGCAACAGTTTTTCCTTCTTTTGGAAGGAATTCATGAGCTTCATCAATGAAAAGCCATACGATAGGAGTATCTTTTTTGTCTGTTGAAGATAAATAATTTGCACCCTTTCCAATCGATTCGATTTCCTCTTTTTTTCTTGCATTCATTCTTTCATTGAAAATTTTTCTTGATAGAAGAGAAATTACTAAAGCCCTAACATTGAAAGCTCCAACTGAATTGTAGACACTTAAATCTAAAACAGAGGTTTTTCCTGCATTAAGCAAATCACGGATTTTTGTAGCACTGTCCCCTTTTTCGGAAAATACTCCCCATGTTCTTGCCGCTTCGAATAATGCTGCGGCCGCGTTTTTGATATCTTCGGGGGCCTTTTCATCAGATTCAAATCTTTCTATTATTTCTCCGATTCCAAATTTACCCTCAGACTTTAAGGCATTAATCGCTCTTTCAATAAGAACAGAAACAGGACTTATCATTTCTAAACCAAAAGTTAAAATCCAATCCTCTGGATTTAATTCAGTTACATCTAGGGCAAATTTTTCATCAACCGGAACGCCATTCTGAACATACTCGTCGTATTTTCCGTAGGGAACGAAAATTTTTACAGGAAGGTTTTTGGATTTTAAATCCCAATCTCTCAGCAAGTCTCGGTCTTTTTCATTTCTATATTTCATAGTCCAATAAATTCCCATAGTGTCAAAAATAAGAGATGCAATGTTCTGCCCTGTTTCTTTTGGGAGGCTGGAAAGCTCTTCAGCCATTACTCCCAGAGTGTAAGATTTACCCGAGCCTCTTTTTCCGGCAACAAGAACAACATGGCTTCTTGCAACATCTAAAAGAATTCTGTTACTTAATGAGGTATATTGACCCATTTTAACGTAGCCCTTGCCAAGAAAAATCAATCCTCTATTTCCAAATTTTTTCTTATCTGAAGAATTTCTTCCTATTATTATGTCATAAGGCATTTGAAATCCACCTCTATTGCTGAATTAATCAGAGTTAAGAGTTATTTAATCTTTTTGATATTAGAATTATCTTTTCTTTTCTGCTTGAGCCAACATCTTTTGAAATAAATATCCTACCTTAGTAGCCCCCATATCTCCTATTGGCTGTTTTCCATTTCTTCTGAATTTAGGGAAATACTTTGTTAGAAGTTCTTTTTTTTGTTCAGAATCTTTTTGATAATCTCTTGTGTTGAGAATTGAACCTTCTTGGTAAAATTTTTGATATCTTTGCTGATTTCCTATTTCACTGATATTAACTTTGCTTTGAATATTTGTAGATCTTCTGTCATTTTCTTCTTCCAGTTCTTGTAACCATCTTTCTTGCATGATTACTTCTGCAAGACCACTCTCAATCATGTGGGGAAATTCAGGCTCTTTTCCAAGTTCTTCACAAAGTTGAAGATATCTGAGGGTGTCATGCCTGGCTACAGCTTCTGAATACTCCCTTTCCAATTCAGATAGGGTTCTGAATTTTCTTTCTCCTATTATATTATAAGCCATAATGTTGGGTATAATTTTCACTTTTTAACTCTTTCCAATTTGCAAATAGGTCTCCGAAAAATATAAAAATGTTTTTATACCCTTATTTCTTATATTTGAAAATGGTAACAAAAAAAGAGGAGCAATCCGACAAGAGATGGGCTAATTATTTAGTGTTGGGACTTCTGCTCGTTATTGCAATTGTTTTCAGTTTTATGAAATTAAGCAATGTTGGTTATGTTGTTTTCTCTCCGGATTCTAACAGCAATGGAACTTCAAACTGGGTAATGCTTCAGAGAGACCTTGGCCACAGTGGATGGGATGGAGTTTCTTTCTCAAATATTTTAGGATTAAACAATAATCAAATTTCACTTTTAACATCATCTTCTCCAATCATATCCAATGGATATGTTTTCGTTTCAAATTCAAATGCAACTTACAAATTAAGTGCTTCAAATATTTCCGCCCAGTCTGTTAATTTAACATTCAACGGTTCTTCGCCAAGCACTTCTGCGGTTATTGTTGACGGGGTATTGTATATAGGTGCCGGAAATGTTCTTTACAAGGTAAATGCTTCGAATTTTTCAGATGTTCTTGATAGCTATGATGCTGGAGTTCCTGTTTCGCCTGTTGTTGCAAATGGATTTGTTTATCTCGCAAGCGGGAACATGTATCAGTTGAATGACTCGAACTTATCAGAGGTTGTTTCATCTTATTCCAGTTCAGTATTAAATGCGTCTTCGCCTGCACTTGCAAATGGATTTGTTTATGTGAGTGGCTCTGATGGGAATTTGTATCAGTTAAATGCATCAAATGTTTCCCAGGAAGTTTCAGTTTATGCTGGAAACGGAAGCATGAGTTCTCCTGCGGTTCTTAACGGTTCGGTATTTGTGGGTGATGGTTCAGGAAATGTTTACCAGTTAAATGCATCAAATGTTTCCCAGGAAGTTTCAGTTTATGCTGGAAACGGTTCTGTTTCTTCGCCAGCAGTTTCAGGATTATTTGTTTATGTTACAATAGGAAGTAATGTTTACCAGTTAAATGCATCAAATGTTTCCCAGGAAGTTTCAGTTTATGCTTCGAATAACAGTATGGATTCAGTAGCTATTGCAAATGGATTTGTTTATGCAAGTTCTAACAGCAGGTTATATCAGTTAAATGCATCAAATGTTTCCCAAGAAGTTTCAAGTGTTTCAGCAAATGGAAGCTTTATGGCTCCTGTAGTTACGGATGTTTATGTCTTTGTAGGAAATTCTGAAGGAAATTTCTACCAGTTGGATTCGATGAACTTAAGTAAGGAGAGTGACTTCACGGCTCCTGTTGTTTCAATAACTTCAATAGGAAATGGTGATAGGTACAGTGATCCTAGTGAGGCAGACACGCTTGCTTATAGTGTTTCGGATAATGCTTTAGAATCTTGCTGGTTCTCTTTGAACGGAGGAGCAACAAACTCTACACCAAATGCGAGTTGTGGTTCTTTCACAGGACTTTCTGCAAGTGAAGGAAACAACACTTGGGTTGTTTATGCTAAAGACACTTCTGGAAATGTGGGTTCAGATTCTGTGAACTTTGAAATTGTAACTCCTGTAAATACTACTCAGACTACAACAGATACACAGCAGACACAAAATAATACCTTTGAACAGTTGACTGCCCAGATTATGAGTGTTCCAACTGTTAAGAGACTTACAGATCTGGCAGCAGGTTCTCCATTATCTTTAACTGTAGACGCGGCAAGTGATTTGGGGCTTTCAGATGTGGTAATAGTTCCTTCTATGAATGTAAGTCAGGGTACAGTTGTCATCTTGAAGGTTGATACAACCCCAATATCTACACTTCAGTTGTCTTCAGGAAAAGTTTACCAGTCTTTCCAGATTAATTCTACTGGAGGGATTAATGACTCATCCTTGCAAAATGCTTCACTAAACTTTAAGATTGCTGCTAGTTGGTTTAAGGCTAATGGTCTTGATCCTGCTACGGTTGTTGTTTACAGAAATGCAGATAACACTCTTGGAAGCTGGACTGCATTGAATACGAGCCTTACAAGTTATGATAATACAACTTATTATTTCACGGCAGTTTCTCCGGGATTCTCTACTTATTCGGTTTATGCAAACAGTTCAATTTGTTCTGTAGGTGAGACCAGATGCTTTGCTGGGAATGTTGTTCAGGCTTGCCTTTCCAATGATACTTGGACAGATAATCAGACCTGTGATTTTGGATGTGGTAATGGATTGTGTCTTTCGGAGAAAACAACCTCTGCAGGGATGGTTCTTTATTATGTTCTTGGTGCTGTGCTTGTATTGATAATTGCATTCTTGATTCTTTTGGGAGCAGAAAGGGGAGCCTTTAAGACTCTTGGAATGAGAATTAAGAAGATGTTCGGCAAACAGCAAGAATAATTTAAAGTTAATTTTAAATAATTCCTTTCTCTTTGGATTTGATGAAGTTAAAGTTTGTTCCGGTTGACTATGCTTATTTTGATTTTGAAGGCAGGAATTATGTAAAGATTTATGGGAGAGATGAAAAGGGTAAACGCGTTTGTGTTCTTGATTCTTGTGATACCTATTTCTGGGCAATCTTATCTGATAAGCTCAATAAAAAATCAACAGAGAAGCTTATAGAGCGAATTAGGGGCATTGAAGTAGATGTTAAAGGAAGAAATACCAGGGTAGAGAAAGTAGAACTTCACGATAAGAAATATATGGGAAAGGATGTCAAGGCTTTGAAGATTTTTGCAACTAATTACAAAGATTTGCATGATATTGCAGACCAACTTGGTATGGAAGGTATTGAAAAAAGAAGGGGGTATGATGTTGGTTTTGTCAGCCATTATATAATGGAAAAGAAGATAATTCCCCTCACGTGGTATGAAATTGAAGGAGAAATTTTGAATGGAAGTGATGATTTGGGAGGAATTGATTCTTCCTTGGATGTAGATTTTTGTGTAAAGCTGGATTCCGTAAAGAAGTTTGAAGATAAAGAATTTATCCCTAAGGTTTTAGCTTTTGATATAGAGACAGATGAATTCCAAATTGGGAAGGGTCATATTCTTATGATTTCAATGGTTTCTGAAGGTTTTAAGAAAGTTATAACATGGAAGAAGGCAAAAGGAACCAAACTAGATTATGTTGAATATGTAAAAGATGAGAAAGAACTTTTGGAAGTGTTTGTTAAAACAATAAAAGATATTTCACCTGATTTTATTGTGGGTTATTTCAGTGATGGGTTTGATATGCCTTACATAAAAGAGAGAGCAGATAAGAATAAAGTTAAGCTTTCAATTGGGCTTAACGGAAGTGTGCCTTTTTTTCACAGGGGCCTTATGGTTACTTGTAAGACTGAGGGAATTGTTCATGTGGATCTTTTGAAGTTTGTCGATACTGCTTATTCCCAATACATGCAATCTGAGACCCTTTCATTGAATGATGTTGCAAAAGAATTTTTGGGAGATACTAAAAAAGAGTTTAAATTTAAACCGGTTTCAAAAATGGACGAGGAAGAATGGAAGATTTTCTTCGAGTACAATCTTCATGATTCTGTTCTTACCTATAATCTCTTCAAAAAATTCTGGCCTGATATGTTGGAATTCTCCAGGGCAATTGGTGAACCGATTTCGGATGTTTCCAGAAATGGAATGTCCAGAAATGTTGAATCTTATTTGTTGCATAGCCTTGATAAATTTAATGAAGTTCCTGAGAAGAGGCCTCCACATGATGAAATTGGAAATAGGAGGAGAATGGGAAAGTATGAAGGT
>CAZKAU010000007.1:0-16669 GCA_964551065.1 Candidatus Woesearchaeota archaeon
TCACAGGGTTGTAAATTCAAACGGAAAAGTCGGAAAATTCGCTTCGGGAACAGACAACAAAATCAAAATTCTAATAGAAGAAGGCATCCCAATAAAAGACGGAAAAATAAAAGATTTCCAGAGTTATTTGTATAAATTTTAAGGATGCCAGTCATGAATATAGGCCCTTCCTATTTCTTCTTGCTTCCCATCTGGAAAGTTATAATATACCGGTAAATTGGTTATTACCATAGGCAATTTAAGGGGTTGAGAAACATCTCTTCTCAAATCACCCAAACTTCTTCCAACATAAGCGTTGAATGTTCTGAGTGCTCCATCAAGGTAATCTAAAGATTCATATTCTTTTTTTGCAATAGCATCAAGCCCCCTCTTATCTTCAGCCTTCTCAACAATTTTCTTAAGATTCTCTCCTTTCACGAACTTATGTCCCTCAATCATATTAACTGAATCATTTCGACATTTTTAACCATTTATGTCAAAGAAAATATATTTTGTATAAATTTTAATCCTGATTTCATTCAGTCTTAGCTTTATGAAAATATTCCATATATTTCAAAAGTCCCTTTGCGTTTGACATTATAGCCAGAAGCGCATTCCCATACCTTGAATATTGCTCTTCCCTTAAATCAGTTCTGCAGAAATCACTTGCCTCTTTGGCCATTTTCTCTATCTCGCTTTTTCCCCTTTCATAATGGGTTTTTACCCTGTACACCGCTTTCTCGTATCTTCGCTCATCTCTTGCTTTCCTTATTTCTTCTCTACTCATGATATTAGATAATCTCGCTATTTTTAATGATTTATATCTTATATAGAAACGTTTTTATATCGAGATAAAGAAGCTTTTACATGTTAAAACTCGGAATTGACGAAGCTGGTAGAGGACCTGTATTAGGACCCTTAGTTATGGCTGGATGCCTTATCGATTCTAAGGTAGAAGCTAAACTCAAAAAACTTGGCGTAAAGGATTCTAAAAAATTATCAAGAAAAAAGCGTGAAGAGCTTGAACCTCAAATAAAGCAACTTGCAGATGCTTTTGAAATTATAATTATCCCTCCAACAGAAATTGACATGAAAAACGGCAACGGCACAAACTTAAACGATTTGGAAGCGATAACCGTAGCGGAAATTGTAAACCGAATAAATAAAGGATTCACCGATATTAATGTGGTTGCAGACTGTCCTTCCCCAAACATTCCTGCATGGGCCGGACTAATTCGGTCAAAAATAGTAAAAGATTCTAACATAAAACTTTTCTGTGAACATAAGGCGGACGCAAATCACATGGCAGTCGCAGCAGCTTCTATACTTGCAAAATGCGTAAGAGACAGGGAGATGGATTTCTTAAACAAGAAATACGGAGAGCTGGGTTCAGGATATTGCCACGACCCTGTAACTCTGAGATTCATTGAAAAAAACATAATGAAATACACCGCAGACGGCATTTTCAGAAAAACCTGGGCAACATGGAAAACAGCCATGGCAAAAGCAAACCAGAAGAGTTTGGCGGACTTCTAAGAAAAATTTATATACCTTTCAGGAGGATTGACTTCCATGTCACAAATTGAGATACCTAAAATTTCACAAAAGCAAATGCTGAAGAATGCGTTTTCATACTGGAAGTTTCTTCACAATATGACTCCATACATTGAGGGAAATGTCCTTGATTATGCCTGCGGTAATGGTGTCATTACAAGGGCTCTTTCATCCATGTCAAAAGGCTCATTTTACGCTTATGACATAAATCCTCCAAGCAACGAACCTTTAAGGGAAAAGGCAAAAATTTTGTCAAAAAAAGAAATCTCCAAGGATTACTTTAACACAATCACGATTATTTCTGCATTGCACGAAGACCAAGGCATTATCGAACAGGCAACACCTTATTTGAAACAAAAAGGGAATCTCATTGTAGCAGACCACGATAAAAGCCATCTTTCTTTCGAAGAATTCATCTCAACCTTAACAGGTTCTGATATTGAAGAAGTAAAGATAAGAGGTCTTGAAAATGTTTTCCACGATCATACAAAAATGGGCCTTCCAGATTGTAGAAGGATTGCAGAATCATATGGATATGAAACTATTGCAGAAGTAGATCATGGCGATTTGGAAGGATATCCTTTTTATCTTTATGTTGGAAGAAAACTATAATTCACAGCACAAATTCTTATTAACCTTCTTTTCATAATCCTTCAATGACCGCAGTTGTAGCAGTTGTAAATTACAAAGGAAAAATCTTAATTGGAAAGAAAAGATTGGATTCTCACAAGATTCTTGCAGGCCAATGGCATATTCCCGGAGAAACTATAGAAGAAGGAGAAACTGACGAACAGGCCTTGAAAAGAGGGATGATGGAAGAAGCAGGACTGGAGATAAGGGTCGGAAGATATCTTGGAAAAACAATAATCCCTACATCTCATTCAGAAGCTAGATGGTATGAATGTTTTGCTAATACCGTCGCTGCAACACCTAGTGAAGAACTTATAGAGTTAAAATGGGCAGATAAGAGTGAAGTTCCTGATAGGATAGGTTACAGGGCAAAATCCCTTTGGCCCCCTGAAATTAGAGATTATTTCT
This sequence comes from Candidatus Woesearchaeota archaeon, assembly GCA_964551065.1. Taxonomy (GTDB): domain Archaea; phylum Nanobdellota; class Nanobdellia; order Pacearchaeales; family GW2011-AR1; genus JAKLIN01. The sequence continues at coordinate 2,572 of CAZKAU010000007.1, forward strand.
CTCATTAAACTTTAAAAACTTCCACGACGTTTTGAATTCTAACTTACAAAGAGGTTAAAATGACTTACATTAAAAGTTTAGTGATGAAAGGATTCAAGAGTTTCGCAAGGAAAACCGAAATTCCCTTCGTTCCGCAAATTAACGTTGTTCTCGGGCCTAATGGTTCCGGAAAATCAAATATCACTGATGCACTATGTTTTGTTCTTGGGAGAATAAGTGCAAAGTCCATGAGGGCAGCGAAATCCAGCAACCTTATTTTTATGGGAAACAAGGCAGTAGGAGCAGCAAGTGAGGCATCTGTAGAACTGACTTTTGACAACTCAGACAAATCTTTCTCCTATGAAACTGGTGATGTAACAATCAAAAGAATTGTAAGAAAAAACGGACAAAGCATTTACAAAATAAACGACGAAACCAAAACAAGGCAGGATGTCTTATCTTTGATGGCCCAAGCCGGAATAGACCCAAACGGATTCAATATAATTCTGCAAGGTGAAATTCAAAATTTTGTAAGAATGCACACAGAAGAAAGAAGAAAAATTATTGAAGAGATTTCAGGAATATCATTTTATGAAGTGAGAAAAGAAAAATCCCTGAATGAACTTGGAAAAACCGACGATAAACTTAAGGAGATTGCAACCATCCTTAGGGAAAGAACATCTTATATTAATAATCTTGAAAAAGAAAGACAGCAGGCATTAAGATTCCAAAAACTTCAGGAAAATGTCAAGAAATACAAGGGAAGCATAATTCTCCAAGACTTAAGAAAAAAGAAAAAAGAAGTCGAAGCGGTGAAAACAAAAATAGAGGGAAAGAATGCCGATAAAGAAAAAATAAAGAAAGAGACTTTGGCAACCAGCAACGCAATAGGAGAATTGGAAGCAAATATAATTTCCATAAATTCTAAGATCCAAAATGCAACAGGATTGGAACAGGAAAAATTGAATCAGGAAATTGCAAATCTAAGAGCAGACCTTGAAGGGCTTAAAGTGCGTCTTGAAGGCGATGAAACAAAACTTGCAGATCTAACTAAACAAAAAGAAAACCTAAAGAAAAATTCTGTAGAAACAAACGAAGAAATAGAAAAGATGCAGAAAGAAAGTCCTGGGGCTTTGCAAAAAAGAAAAGAACTTGAAGTAAAAAAGAATGAACTTGAAAAACTGGAACTTGAAAGAAAAAAGTTTTACATGGTTCGTTCGGAATTCAGAACATACAAGGACAGACTTGAAGACAGGCATTCAATCTTAAAAAGTTATGAAAACGAATCCAATTTTCTCCTGGAACAGATAAAATCTCTTTCCAAAGATTTATTTGACAGGAAAACCGACGCCGAAAAACTAAGCTCTCTAAAGGTCTCACTAGCCGAAAAAAGAGAACTTATAGAATCTCTTGATTCCGAAGAATCCAAACTCGAAAAGGTTTCTTATTCAAACGAGCATGAAATTGACAATCAGAAGGATTTGATAGTAAAAATTTCCAAAATGGACGTTTGTCCTGTTTGTAAAAATAAAATTACTGAAGAACATGTCCATAACATAAGTTCCGAGACAAATGAAAAAATAGAACAACTAACAAAGGAAATCAATAATGCAGATACCCAATTAGGAGAAATACAAAACAAAAAACAAATTCTAAGGCAGGAAATTGACGAAATAACCTTGGAGATTTCAAAAAGAGAATCTGACCTCAGAATACTTTCTACAATTGAAGACAGGAAAAATCAGATAAAAACATTGCAAGATAAAATTGACGCTCTGAAATCAGAGACTGCTGAACTCCAAAAAAAGAAAACAAATCTTGAAAAACAATTTGACGAAAACTCGGACATTGAAAGAAGATACGAAGATTTGAGATTAAAGATACAGGACATTCCCCTGATAAATCAGGAAAATATTAGTTCTGAAATTTCATTCAAACAAAGAGAACTTGAAAGAACCAGATCTTCTCTTAGGCAGCTTTCGGGAACTGAAGAAGAAATAAAGAGTGAAATTTCAAGATTCAAAGACAACATAACTGACAAAGAGGCAACTCTTGCAGAAAAGAAAAAGCAGGACGAAGAACTAACTGAAAGATTCAGAAAACTCATAGAAGAAAGAGATAATATGCAGAAAGGTGTTAGAGACAAACAGGTCGAACTTTCACATCAGCAAAACAAAATTCACAATATAGAAAGCGAAGTAAGCAACCTCAAGATTGAGGACGCACGCTTCAGTGCCGAACTTGAAAATTATCGTGAAGAGCTTAAAGAGTTTGAGGGGATTCCAAAAATAAAAGCAAGCCGTGAAGAGCTTGTTCAGAAACTTTACAAAACTCAGGAAATACTCTCAAGAATTGGTTCGGTGAATTTGCGTTCCTTAGAAGTTTACGAAGAAGTGAAAAAAGAATATGATTCAATAAAAGAAAAGATGGAGACAATCGGAAAAGAGAAAGAAGGAATACTAAGAATTATTCACGAGATAGATATCAGAAAGAAAAAAACATTCCTTAAAACTTTCACAGAATTAAATGAGATCTTCTCCAGAAATTTCTCCGAGATTAACACAAAAGGAACAGTTTCTCTTGAATTAGAAAATAAGAAAGAGCCTTTTGAAGGAGGAGTAAATATTGTCTTAAAAACAGGACACGGAAAATATTTTGATGTAACCTCCCTTTCCGGAGGGGAGCAAACCATGGTCGCATTATCTTTGATTTTCGCAATTCAAGAGCTAAAACCTTACCCTTTTTACCTTCTTGATGAAATAGACGCAGCCCTTGATAAAAGGAACTCAGAAAGGCTCGCATTGCTTCTAAAGAAGTATATGGAGAAAGGCCAGTACATTGCAATAACCCACAATGATGAAGTTATATTGAACGCAACAAATCTCTACGGTGTCAGCATGAATGAAGGAATAAGCAAAGTTATCAGTCTGAAGGTTTAAAGTGCTTCATCTCCTGAAAGTTCTCTTTCGCTACTTCCTTGCAAAAGATGTTCATAATATCCGAATATGGAATTTGAAATTGCTTGAAGCTCTACAACATTATCCTCATTTTCGTAGAATAATTCAGGAGAATTTGAAAGTTCATCTATAAGCATAACAGCTCTCGCAAGATCTCTCCTTTTTTTCTTTGCAAGCTTAGTACTCTTTCTAAGATTTCCTGTATCTTTATATCCCAGAATCTCGGTTATTCCAATAACATCGGAATGGGTGGGACTTCTAAGAACAGCATCATAATCTCTTGCTAAAAGATTATCCAGGTCTCTAACAAAACTGCTAAGGAGACCTTTTGCCCTTTCAGTATAAATCTTTCCGGTTTTGGTTTTGTCCACTAAATCTCCATGTTCTATAGAATGAGAAATATGATTGAAATACAAAGATCTCTCAAATGCAACCGTGTTATACATGAAACTGGATAATTTCAGGATTTATAAGAATTATTGGGATAAAAAATTATTCAAAATCACCATAAGAAAGTTGGTCTATCTTTTTTCTGTAAAGTGGAAGAATTTTGTCTGAAAAACTTCCAACTATTTCCTGAAGATTATCATTCTCATAAAACTTTTCAGGTTTATCTCTCATAACTTGTATTCCATACAAAACTCTCTTAAGTTCAATCATAGGTCCTTCGGGACCTGTTGTTCTATTTCCAAAAAGTTCTTCAAGGTCATTATACCTTTCTCCAAGGAGAAAATCTGCTTGTCCTGGATTTTGCCTTACAACTCTTAAATCATTAACCAAACCCTCTAATACATCTCTCACCGTACTAAACATAGCCAAAGATGCAGTTCCTTCTAATCTAAACTGTCTGCTGTAAGCTGCATTCATGATTGTTTCAAATGCTGCATGATCAATAGCATATTCTCTTGAAAGTTCGTCTCTTTCGAAATTATCCATAAAAAATAGTCAAGGAAAGGGTATTTAAGCCTATCTAAAATTATTTGGAGAGCGCAGGATTTTGAGCCCCAATCATTGGCATCTTTATCTCTCTAAGCTTCTCTTTTTCTTCTTCTACCTTATCCTTCTTTTTGTCTATTGCCCCGTAAATCCAGATTTTTATCTGATCCTCTATGAATATCCAGAATATCGCATAGCCCCACATAATAAGTGCGTATGTCCATCCAACAGGAGTTATGAGAATACCATAGACCGCTATAAGAGTTGCTAGTATCTCTGTCCCAAATCCTGCTATCAAAAGCACAGGCGCAGGGAAAGGCTTTTGCCAGAATCTCTTTTTTGTTCTAGCAACATATATTGTCAAATGCCCTGCAACCGCCAGTTTCATAAAGATAAGGCTTTGAACAACTCCCACATCAAGACCCAGCCAAACTTTAGCAGCATAGAGAGCAATAAAACTTTCAATGACCCCTATAATTCCAAGAGATGTTGCAACAATAAGGACTTCTTTGAGATTCCACCTAACAGGACGTTTTTCAATGGAAGTGTTATCATATGCAATTGCTAAAATAGGAAGATCGTTAAATATGAGCAAAAGAATAACCATGACTGCAGAAATAGGGTAAAAACCTAAAGCTACTATGGAAGCAGTGATAAAGAAGATTAGCCTCATGGTCTCGGCAATTCTGTAAACACTGTAACTCTTCATCCTAAGGAAAATCTTCCTTGCCTCTTTCACAGCATCTATTATAACTGAAAGACCTTTATCAAGTAAAATTAAATCTGCGGCTGCTCTTGCAGCGTCCGTAGCACCTGAAACCGCAATCCCTCCATCTGCTTTCCTTAATGCAGGCGCATCATTAACTCCATCTCCGGTCATTCCTACAATATGATTTCTTTTTTGTATATTCTCTACAATGAAATATTTATCTTCCGGATAAACTTCCGCAAAACCATTTGCAGATTCTATTTCAGCTTCAACATCCGAACTTGAAGAATATCCCGATTCATCAATTTTAAGGTTCTGTGATTTTTCCGAAACGGTCTTGACAGTTCCCTTGCCTCCAATCTCAGTTTTTTTCTTGAGGATTCTTGCATTCAATATATTCTTTCCAACCCCAACAAGTTCGGAAATATATTTTGCAATTGAGATATTATCTCCGGTTAAAACCTTAAGATCTAATCCAAGTTCTCTTGCTTCCTGAATAACCTCCTTAGTATCTTCTCTTGGGGGATCGAGCAAAGGAATAACTCCAACAAAATCATATTTTCCCGTGCCCTTTTTTATCGCAACTGCCAAAGTTCTCATCCCTTCATCAGAGAATTTTTTCACAGTTTCCAAAATTTTATCTTTCTTTGTAGTTCGGGAAAATCCCAAAATAACTTGTACGGCTCCTTTTGTAACACTAAATTTCTTTGAGCCCTGTTTTACCAAAGATTCTGTTCTTTTATCGACAGGGTTGAATGGCTTGAACTTTAACCTCTCGTAACCTTCAAGCTTTTCATAAATTTTCTTGTCTTTCAAGTAATCAAAAATAGGAGTTTCAATTGGATCTTTCTCTTCTTCATTTGAAGCCAGAGCAGCATAAAGCATGAGCTCCTCTTCCTTGTATCTTCCAAAAACAATTGGATTATCTATAGACATCCTGTTTTGTGTTAACGTCCCGGTCTTATCAAAACATAAGGTATCCATTCCGGCAAGTTCTTCAATTGAAGCAAGCTTACTTACAATAGCATGTTTCTTTGAGAGTTTTACAGCTCCAACCGCGAGTGTAACTGACAAAATCGCAGGCATGGCCACAGGTATCGAGGCCACAGTTAGAACCAGAACAAACCTTAGTATCTCCAGAAGATTTTGACCCCTCACAAGCGAGACTGTGAAAATTAACAATGCAAGAGCTACCGCGATAATTATAAGGTATTTTCCTATATTGATAACTGCTTTTTGTAAGTGACTTCTGCTCACCTTATCTGCTTTTGCAACAAGAGAAACAGTCTTTCCAAAATAACTGTTTAATCCAGTATTAACAACTACTGCCAAAGCTTCACCTTTCTTTATAATACTGTTTCCAAAAGCAATATCCCCTGTTTTTTTATTAACCGGCAAAGATTCTCCTGTAAGCGCCGATTGATCTACTTCCAATTCATCCGAATGGAAAATTTTAACATCTGCGGGGATTATGTCCCCTATCTTCATTTTTATAATATCTCCCGGAACAAGTTCTTTGGCCTCAATTTGTTTAAATTTCCCATCTCTGAAGACAATAGACTTCTTTGCAAGCTGATTCTTGAGAACTTTCAATGCACTAAGGGCCTTATTTTCTTGCCAGATATCAATTCCTGCATTTACGAATAACAGAGAGAGGATGATTCCAAAATCTTCCCACTTATGCACTACTGCAGAAAGAGCTGCTGCAATTTCAATCATAAAAGGAATCGGCCCGTAAAATCTCCTTAAGATTCTGTGGAACAAGCTTTCTTCTTTATCAGGAATTTCATTAAATCCATATTGTTCCTGTCTTTTTTCTATATCTTCTTCGTAAAGCCCCTTCTTTGGATCAACGTCAAATTCCTGAAAAATATCTTTTGGAGATTTGTCTTTATAAGAATCAGTCTTATTAGAAACTTTCAACTCTTTTTTTTCAGAATGCTTAAGGATTCCCATTCTTTATACAATCTCTAAAAAGTCTTATTATAAAAAGCTTATGAATTAAAAATCACCTCATTTCCAACTAGTAAAATCAATAAATAAAAAAATAAAAAAATAAAATTTGTGTTTAGTAATAACTCTCGCCGAATTCTTCCTGTTTCTTAGCAGGCTTCTTTGTAACAAGTACAATCAAAACCACTAAAAGAACAACGAAGATTACTGCAAGTACAATAGTCAAGATAGCTACTGGGTTTGAAACTCCGCTATTAGCAGTCAAAGTCAAATCAACTTTTCCTGTAAGCTGGTCTCCGTTGAATACATTAACTGTAAAGTTGTGGTCGCCTTCAGAGCTAGCTTTTGCTGTCAAAGTGACAGTCTTGCTTGAGCCTGCTGGAACTGCAACTACAGAATCTGCATTAACGTTAACGCTTGATGATGTTTCTGGAACAATCTTATACAAAGCTATGTTGTTTGTAGGGTTTACAATTGTAAGGCTGTAATGAGCGTCTGCTCCAATACCTGCCTCAACTGTTGAATCCTGTGCAACCACATTGCTCTGGAACTGATTCTCAACAGAAACACTTGTTGCGCTTGTAGCCACTAGATTACTGTTTCTTACTTCTGCCTTTATAGCATAGTTTCCTGCGGTAGCGTTGTATGGCACCTGAAGGAATATTCTTCCTGTTACAGTGTCATTGTCGCTTGCGGTCTTGATGTCCCCGAAGTATGCGGTTCTCTCAAGTCCAAGTGCAGGTACGCTTACAGTAACATAGAGATCATTCAACTGGTTGTATCCTGTGTTTTTCAACACAACATCAACTGGAAGAAGTTCTCCTGCCTTAACACTTGAAACAGTATTCAAAGACATAACCTGAACATTGTAGGTCTGTCTCTGCTGTCTCAATGTTATTGTTTGTGTTGTCTCAGAAACTGATGTGTCTCCGTTCCAAACATTCAATACAAGGTTAAGGTTGTCACTCTGTACGTCTGCCATATCGGTTGGAACCTTTATGTTCAATGTTCTGATGTAGGTCTTGCCTGCTTCAACATCTCCCACTAGGATTTCATCCTTGGCATCGCTTGTCACACCGTAAAGCTCTGCACTAAGTCTAACATTAGACTCAGCTGCGTTAGCAGTAAATGTAACAGTTACAGGAAGTATACTTCCCGCAAGAACTGAAACATTGTATCCGCCATTCAAAGCTTCAAGGCCGTTTACCTTAACAGAGTTAAGGTTCACGATGGACGTAGCAGAAGTAAAGCTTGCCATCATTAAGATGCTTGCTATTACTAACAAAGAAACCAAAAATCTTTTTTGTGTGTCCATTTTAATTTAATTTTACAACCTGGAATCTCTTTATAAACTTTATCGTGATAACAAGTAATAGTAATTTTTCAGTACTCAAAAAATTCACAAACTGTAAAGGACAAAGGGTGACATTTTTTTGAACATTTATTTTTCTTTATTGTAAATTTTCAATCCCTCGACGGAATCTTCGATCATATCCGGACTTTCATTAATAACTGTTATCTCTTTATTTTGCTTTACAAGATGCGAAATTAATTTTTTTAATTCTTCTTCTGTTGTCTTCTTGTGATGTTTTTCTCCCTTGTCTCCATAAACAATCCCGGAGAAATGAATATGCAAATCCTTCATATTATTGAACTTCTCTAATACTTCTTCAAACTGATATTCTTTATATCTTGCAAGTATGTGTGCAAAGTCTATGCAGCAGGAACAACCAGTATCTTCAGTCAATTTCTTGATCTCATCAACACTTCCAAAAACATTTATTTTTCCCATAGTCTCAGGAGCAAGTTTGGTTGTATAACCCTTTTCTTTTCTTTGTCTCTCAATGTCCAGAATTGCAGTTCTAATATTTTCATAAGCTTCTTCTCTTTCCCCTTTTCCATAGTATCCTGGATGAAAGACCACACAATCTGCTTGCAACCAGGTCCCCACTTTGCAACATTCCAAAATTCTTTCCTTGCTCTTCTCTATTTTCTCAGGGTCATCTGAATTTAGATTAATCCAATAGTGTCCATGAATGCTTAACTTTATCCCCAAATCTTTTGCCTTCTTTCCAATGGCTTCTGCATCCTCTTTCTTCTTTATGTAAGCACCGTAAGTAAATGCTATTTCACAGGCTTTCAATCCCAACTTAGAATATTCTTCAAGTTTTCCTATAGCTTCTTTTACTGGACCAAGGCCTGCGGGACCGAAACGAATTGTCATTAAATTTCCAAACAGACAGGGATTTTAAATTTTATCTACATTTTACTATTCTAGATAATTTTTATATACTGGAAAATATATAATAAGATATGATTGAGGTGATGCCAGAGCAAGTAAATAATCGTAATTCTATTCCTTATGTAGGATATCTTGAAAGACATTATCCTTTAATGGATATTCAAAAAGACATAATTGAACCTATTCTGAAAGAGAGGGATTTTTTTGTTAAAAACCCCAACACTAAAAAAATTGAAGTTCTTAATGCAAAACATTTGAAAGATCTTGACATTTGGATGTCGAATTTATGTTATGACTATCTTTACAGACAGGCAGCCGAGAAAACTGAAAATCCGGGATATGGCTACAGTATGGGCAGAGAATCTATGATTAAACACACGCCTTTGCTCTGGGCGTTCGGCCCCATGATGAGCCCTAAGGGAATAATATCAAGAATTCCAACTGTTATGAGAGAATGGAATCACACCAAAGAAGGAATAATTCTTGAAAATGATAAAGGACACTTTAGGTTTGCACTCCAGCACAAACCTGGAATAATTGTTTCTGATATCGCTCTTGACTATCATTTAGGACTATTTGATGCCGCAGCAGAGGTTGCAGGAATAGATGGATTTGAGACAACACTTCTCGAAGAAAAATCCAATCATCCAGAAGGTTATTTTGAATTTGAGGGAAATTATGAATTCAAGTATCTTCCTGCAAGAGCATTTTATCAATATATTATAAAACAGATTCCCAGTATGAAAAGAAGAATAGAAAGTGAAAGACAAAAGACAATAAGATTCCGTGAGTCTGCAATCCGTGAAAAAAAGGCAAGAGAAAGTTTCCAGAAGTTCGGTTCAAGAAAACTTGTTGATGAAACCCTGAAAGGGATAAATCCAAAACTGGGGCTTGACAAAAGATATCTGTCTGTAATGTTCTCAGACATAAGAGATTTTACAACAATCTCTGAAAGGCTTGAAGGAGGGGAACTTGTAAAATTGCTTGAAGATTATTTCAATAAAATTGTTCCTGCAATAGAAATGCATAACGGGTACGTTCAAACATATATTGGGGATGCCCTCATGCCCATTTTTGAAAATGCTTCAGATGCAGTGAAAGGTGCGATTGATATGCGTTTCGCCCTTAGGGAATTTAATGATCATGTGATGAAAAATCCCGAATATACTTCGAAAGGTTTGAGATTCTTAAGGACAGGCATAGGGATAGCAACGGGAGAAACTCGCCACGGAATAACCGGAACCGAAAACAGAATGCAAGAAACAGTTCTCGGAGATTCTGTAAATACCGGGAGCAGGCTGGAAGGGCTTACAAAAATGTATCGGGTTCCCATTATAATTGACGGGAATACCTGTGATGATCTTGCCATGCAGGGAATGATTGCGAATCCTTTAGAAGAAGGATCTTTAAATCAAATTTTAAGCGGAGAAAAAATTCTTGTAAGAGAATTGGATGTTGTAAAGCCTAAGGGGAAGAACCAAGAATTGACAATTTACGAGGTAATTCCAAGGTCCTATAACCGGGAAGTCCTGGAAAGGAGAATAGGAATGAACGATTTGTATTCTGAAGCTATCTTGCTTTCAAGAGGTAAAAATCCTAACACTCGTAGTGTGAGAGATTCTCTTAATGAAGCCAGAGAAATATTCTCAAGGATTAGCTCTGCTTATCCTGCTGGAATGGGAAGAAAGATTGCCGGAATGGAAGAAGACCAAGGCGGAGATTATGTCTGCGAACAGAAGATAAAAGAACTGGACGAACTAATTTTAAGAACTGAAACAGAACCTGCCTTATTCAAAAAGAATGGATGGTATGTTAAAGTATTCAACGGAAAATAATCATTTCTCAAAAAACTTTTCTAAAAATTTGTAATTTTTATTTGCTCTTCTTTCCAGTTGCGGAAGCTCTTTTGCAAGTTTCTTTGAAAAAGAATTTCTTCTTTTTTCCTCATCCACAAAACCTTTTATTTTTGGAACCCCCACACCTTCTTTGTAAACATCTATCAAAAATCTTTTCAATCCCAATTCCTCCATAAAATAATCAAATCTTTCATCGGTTGAAAGAACAAGAGTGGGAACTTTTGCCCTTATGCCTAAAAGAACAGCATGATATCTCGCAGAAACAAGACACTTCATTTCTGAAAATTTTGAAACAAGATGTTTTATACTCTTTTCATTATGAGAAATAATCTCGGCCCTTTTTTTATAATTCAGTCTGTCGTAAACATCTTTTGTAACCTTGTAATCCATTTGATGTTCCATTACTATAAACCTAACTCCAAGTTTTTTGTCCTCCTCCATAATCATATTAATCATGTCTGCAAATCTCTCAACAAAAATTTCATATTTTTTTCTTCCCCCATTTGCATAAGTATAATAGTGGGGGTAATGGTACAAATCTTCTTTCTTACCAACAAATTTCGGCTTTATGGGATAACAATAGAAATCTTTCAGACAAAATCCAATTGTATTCTTCTTCCTCGATTTCTTGCCCATATCAAAAAGAAAGGAGCTGTCTGTCCCAAGAAAAACATTTTCCCTTAATCCATATTTATTAAGGGTTTTTTTAGATTCCTTGCTTCTAACCATCAACATGTCGACTTTTTTCAAAACACTTACAGCTCTCCTTACATGCTTGCTGTTCATTGAGTCAATATCAAATGCATAACATGCAGTCTTCTTCCCAAAAAGATGAGCGAATCTCAGGATAGGTATAAAGAAATCTATGAATCCCGCACCACAGAAATCAACAAAAGGGATACCTTCACCACAAACAACATAATCAAATTTTGGAATTTGCAATATTGTTTCAAAAACGGCAGTAAAAGTATTCTTAAGATTTAGATATTTAACACCTTTTATTATTTCCATATTATGGTATCCAAACGTTGCTATAGTTATATCCGCATCCGGTTTGGATTTTTTAATATCTTTTATCAGAACATCCAATCTTAATTCCGCCCCAACATTTCCCATTCCATGATATCCTACAACAAGGACCTTCTCACCTCTCATGTTAAGATAAATGAAAATCACTTTAAATCTTTTTAGATATAAAGAAGATTCTTCAGAATAGATTCCCTATTAAATTCAGAAACTCATCAATTTGATGCCGGTACTTGTTGTTGTAAAATTCTTTGCAACAATAACCTTGCATCCGGATTTTTCTGCTATAGAAATTAATGTATTTGTAGCTGTTCCGTCAAGAATTATTGCCTTGACTCCATGCGTTCTTTTAAGAGAATTGCTCAATCCTCTAACCGCAACAGATTTCAATTGATTCAAGCTCCGGTCTAGCATTAATGCCTTGTCTTTCCCTCTTACTTCATTGAATAAGGAGTGAAGTTTTTCGTTGTCTATTTCAAATTCGCCTTCATCTTCTGAAGACTCTTTTGAGTTTTCATTGTGTTCATATCTTCCCCTATTATCATAATGTCTGTCCCTGTTATCATGTCTGTGATTATCATAAGAAGAACGATAGGCCTTCTTAGGCCTATCATTTGATAAAAATTCTTCTGGTGATACAGTCTTTCTTAACGCCTGCAAAATTTCCTTGCCGGTAAGTTCTTCAACTTCCATTCCGCTTGGAGCAGATGCAATAGATTTAACTCTTGCATTGTCAACAACATTTTGGGCTATGAGTTTTCCGCCCCTATCGCCGTCAACAAACAAAATCAAATCCTTATTTTTTCCAAGTTCGCCTATTGCTTTTGGAAGCTTTGTTCCGTTCATACCTACAACATTGTTAACTCCGTTTCTTAAGAGGTTCACAACGTCAGCTCTTCCTTCAACTACTATAATTTCATTTCCAGAAAGGTCTCCGCAAGGAAGCTTTTCATCGCCATACTCTTCAATGCCTGCGGCTCTTGTTGCAGTCTTGATTTCAGTTGAAATCTCTCGGGAGCTTGTTTCTCCTTGAAGATTCTTCATAAGAGCTTTAGCTCTGTCGACAATATATTCTCTTTTACTGCCTCTTACATCTTCAATTTTCTCAACTTCAATCTGTGCGTCGCATGGACCGATTCTCTCAATAGTTTCGATTGCTGCAGCTATAAGTGCAGTTTCAGACTGGTCTAGAGCCGTTGGAATCCAGATCTTCCCCAAGGTTCTTTTATCCTTCTTTTCCAGTTCTACTTCAATCCTTCCTATTTTACCTTCTTTCTGAAGCTCTCTCATTTCGAGCTCTGCTCCAAGAAGGCCTTCGGTCTGGCCGAAAAGTGCACCGATAACATCAGGTTTCTCTAAGAAACCTTCAACGTTAAAGTTCGCATGTATCATGTATTTTATTGATACTGGACTTATTTTTGCCATATTTTTTCTTATTTCCGTTTAATTAACTGAAATCATACGATTTCATAGAAAAATATCCAATTAACTACTCTCTTCTTATTACTCTGCTAACGCAAAATGAGTATAATGTCCGTGTGGGGACTTCTACGCCGGTTTTTAATCTCGTTCCGACATAAGGTGAATGTGAAATAATATCTCTGGATATTTTCTGAAAACTACAAGAAAAGCCTTTTTTTAAACCTTGTGGATTGAAAATTTTCTGAATTAATCACTTTGGAGCGTTTGTAAGCCCGGAAGAATCCAAAAATCTACGCAGATTTCTATACTCTTCATTAATTAAAGTATATTCTATTTTTCTCATCCAAATATCTCTTCTTAACTCTTCTTTATCCTCCAGAGGTATGTTAGCATACTCGGGGGAATCAAGCATCTCTTGTAATTCAGGAATAGCCGAACCCTTCTGGATAGATAGCTCATAAATATCTGCGCTTATGATATCCATTAATTCTCGAATAGGATTAGGTTCTATTTCCATGGTTTTTTCTCGAATCTACTAAATCTAAGTTTACATTAAGATTTCTTGAATCATGTTCTTCAACGATTCTCGCTAAGACATCATTCTTTCTTGAAAGAACCTTTCCGTTAAATTTGTAAAAGGTCATAGGATGATTGTCATATTCGTAAATAGCAATATGGGGAGTCTCATGACGTGGCGTGTAACCACTAAAGATATCACTTATTAATTGAGGATTTCCGGATAGCACATAATAATCTTTATTTGACATAATAATCTTCCTTAGAAAATTTAAAAAAACAAATCAAAGCTCAAAAGAAAACTTAAGCCTTAGCTTTGATTTCAGTACAAACACCAGCTGCAACAGTCTGTCCTGCGTCTCTCACAGCAAATCTTGACATGAATGGGTTGTCTTTCTGAGTTTCCAAAGCAAGATTTCCCTGAGGTTTTATTCTTACTTTAGCGGTATCTCCATTCTTCAAAAAGTCTGGGTGTTCCTGAACTACTGCACCTGTTCTTGGG